>JACRGO010000154.1 GCA_016212295.1 Nitrospinota bacterium
CAATATAATGGCCTGTTGAAAAGGCGCCGTCATATATAAATTCCCCTCTTGAGAGGGGTGGCCGAAGGCCGGGGTGTGTTAAGAATTTCTCCGGCTATTTGCTTGCAAGCCTTAATGTTTTTTTCAAGACAGCTTCTAAATAAATCCGAATACCCAAATTAAAATATCCAAACCACTGGGCCTGAGTTCTTAAATTTGAACCTTTGAATTTTGATATTGTTTCGGATTTCGTTATTCGAATTTCGAATTTATTTTTTCAACCGATTTCACTAAAACCATGCTAAAAAAACAAAGTTTGATAGGTTGTAGCACGGTAACCCTGAATTGCGCGCTGCCGCTAAATTCTCATTTCTCCTTTTCAGGCATGAGCTGGATCGTGCCGGGATCAAGGATTTTAAGCGGCATTCCAGGACGCAGCCTCTCACCGCCGCGGATGACGACCAGGTCCCCTGGCGCAAGGTCTCCAATGGCCTCGACAACCCCTTTTTTGAGAACGCCTGTTTGCACCGGGACCATTTTCGCCGTATTATTCTTGTCCACCACGAAGACGTTCTTTTGTCCCTGGGCAATGCTGACCGCGTCCTGGGGTATCATCAAGGCTTCTCTCCTTGCCCCGAAGGGAACCAGGCCGCGGACCATCATCCCCACCTTGAGCAGCCCTTCCGGGTTGTCAAGGAGGAGCCGCACTGGAAAGGTCCTGGCCCCCTTGTCCGCTTCAGGAATGATCTGGGACACCTTCCCGGTAAAGCGGAGGTCCGGAAAGGCGTCCAACCTGACCTCCACCTCGGACCCGATCCGCACCTGGCTCACCACCGTCTCCGGGACCGGCATGGTGACGCGGATGGGGTCGGTCTGGCTCACCCGGAAAAGCTGCTGGCCAACCGTTATCCATTCCCCTTTCTCAATGAATTTCTCGGCCACGGTCCCGTTAAAAGGAGAATAGATGGTGGTTTTTTTCAAGCGGTCCCTGATCAACTCCACCTTGGCACTCCTCACCTTCATGGACGCCTCGGCCTTTTCTATGTCTTCCTTTCTGGCGCCCTCAAGGGCCATGTCATGGGAGGATTTCCTCTGAAGAAAAACACGCTCAGCGGCCTCTGCCTCCAGTCTTGAATTGGTCAAAAGCCTTTCATCTATAATCTTGTCAGCGAAAAGTTTTTTGTTCCGCTCATACTCCCTGGCGGCCTTTTCCCAATGGGCCTCGGCCTCCTTCATGGCGGACAAAGCCACCTCCACTTCCTGGCGGCGGCTGCCGGCCTTCAACTCCAGGAGATTCCTGCGCGACTCCTCCTCTTCGGCCTTGGCCTCTGTAAGGGCGATCTTCAGTTGTGAATTGGAGAGCTGGAGCAATGGCTGGCCTTGCTTTACCTGGTCCCCTTCGTCTGCGAGGATATTTTCCACTATGCCTTCAACTTCCGACCCGATTTTTGAGGCGCGAGGTGACTCCAGGCTGCCCACGATGGCGACTGTTTCCTGTACGGTCTCCCTCGTAACCTCCGTTACTTTAACGCCTGCTTCCTGCTGGGGCGGCTTCTTCGCGCCCCCGTCCGCGGGTTTCTCAGGGCTTGCCCATGCCGGGACAAGGGCAAGAAAAAAAAGGAACGCCGTGGTTGAAATGGGTTTTAATTGGGTTTTCAATGTTTGCTCAAGAGTAAAAGGGTTGTGGAATTTAATTTTTTAAAAGAAATTTAACCGCTGAGAGCGCTGAGAAAACAAAAAAAATAATTAAACCTTTTATTCTTTTCTCAGCGTCTTTGCGCCTCCGCGGTTAAAAATGTTCATTTTTTCTTTATGCGCTTTATGGAAGGATTCATTATAGCACCACGTGATTATTAAAAAAACGGCGCTGACCCGCCACGTAATTCATGCAATGTTGTTTTTTCGTTGAGTTTCTTTTAAAGTCAGAACATAGCTTCGCGAATTGATTAATGAAAATAACTTCCAAAACTTCAGACACTTGCAACTTGGCGTTGTTAATAATGTATAGTATTTTATAGGGATTTCCATTTTTAATCTTTTAAAATCAAATAGATACATGAAGCACACCCCCCTTGATCCCCCCTTGCCAGGGGGGAATTTTTGATATATTCCCCCTTAAAAAAGGGGGCTAGGGGGACGTCAATTCCTTAAAGCCCGCCCGAAGGGCATTAAGTTCATATGAAAAACACAACGTACGAAAACCTCATAATGATAACGCTGGACTGCGTGAGGCCGGACTTCCTGGGCTGTTACGGCAATCCCAGGGTCTCAACCCCCAATATCGACCGACTGGCCTCGCGCGGGATGGTCTTCGAGCAGGCCATCTCCCAGGCCCCATGCACATGGGTCTCCCACGGCGGCATTTTCACCGGGACCTATCCGCCGGTCCATGGCCTCCGCGCGCCGTTCGATTCCATTTCGGGCGAGGTCCAGACCCTGGCGGAAGTTTTATCCGGCCACGGATTCAACTCCGCCGGGTTCCCGGCCAACAGTCTCGTGGGAAGCTCCACTGGACTCCACCGCGGGTTTGATCTGTACTTCGAGGACTTTCAGGGCCTTGGCGAATCAGGCACTACCGCCAACAGGAGAAATCCCTGGTCCAGGACCATGAAAGAGGCCGGGGATTGGCTGGAAAAGCAAAAAGGAAGATTTTTCCTTTGGCTCCATTACCTGGACACGCACCATCTGCCGGAACTGGACCTGCCTGAGTACTATAAAAAGGAATTCAACCGGAACTGGCAGTTTTACGAGGGGAAAATTTCCTACGCGGACCATGAATGCGTGGGGAAAATCCTGTATATGCTGGAGCAGCTCGGATTTTCCGGGAACACCCTTGTGGTGATTTTCTCCGACCACGGAGAAGACCTCATGGATGACGGCTGCCCCAGGCACAACGGGCATTTGGCGGACAGCGTGCTCCGCGTGCCGCTGATATTCGCGAGTCCAGGCGGCAAGGAGAGCCCAATGCGCTTCAGCAGGCAGGCCAGGTCAGCGGACATCATGCCTTCCGTCCTCGGTTTGCTTGGCGTCCCCCCCTCCCCTTCCATGGAAATGGACGGAAAGGACCTTTTTGAAAAGACTGGGAATGCCCTTCCTTTTCATCAGGATTCAAACCTGGCTTATGCGGAAAACATGGTCCACGGCCTGGCGGCCTTGAGGTCCGGGGAATGGAAATTCGTGAAGGGAAATTCCGAAACAGCCCTTTATCATTTATCAGCCGACCCAAGAGAGACAAGGAACGCCCTGGCCGGAAATCCGCTGACAGGGAATTTTTTCGAGTATGAGTTGGAAAGGATTTCGCGCGGGAGGCCTGCCGCGCCGCTCGCCTATGCAGCCGGCAGGCATTGGACGATGGAACGGGACCGGACCGGCCATGAAGAATACGCGGAAACCCTGGCCGCGCTTAAGAGTCTGGGGTATATGTGAGCTGAAGCCGCTATTTTTCCTCAAGATGCCGCTTGTAATCTTCTTTTTTGACGCGGCTTCCATTGATTACGCCTTTGAGTGATTCGGCGACGGGCGTTAAGTCAGACGATTTGGCGGAAGGCTTTCCGTCAAGAAGCGAAAAATAAGCGGCCACGATTTGCGAGATGGCCTTACCGGTCTTTCCCGAACAGCGCTTTACCCGTTGAATAAGGTCTTCTTCAAGCCGCAGTGTTAATTTTTTTTGCATTCAAACCCCCATTTCCGAATTTTGCCGTACATTATTTATTATCTATACGTCCACTGTATTCCTGTGGAGAATCCCTGTCAATTCATGCGCGGCATCCTTTTCAAAATACAAAAACGGCTTTCGCCACTGGGCCGCGTCTGGCCATGCGGACCTCGTTCAGGTCCGAGACGTCGCGGCTTCCGTCCTCCATGAAGGTGGTGTCCTTGCCTCTCCCGGACCGCATCTCGAAAAACCTGTACCCCAATTCCAGGGAAAGATTTTCCAGGGCCTGGTAAAGGAGGGAGACCTGGATATCGCAGCCGGTCCCTCCACGGGCCTTGTGGATGTAGTTGGGGGGCGTGGACTTGAATTCGGGTCTCAGATTCCAAAATGCCTCGCCCCTGTAGTCGATCCACGGGAAAAATCCGAAATTCCCAAGCGCGGAAAGTTTTTTCGCGATGTCGTATCTCGACTTGAACCCGAGCTTTGGCGCCTGCCACCGGAAGTTATAAAAGGAATTCAACCCGGCTATTTCCAAGGGAGGGTCTTCTACCATTCCGCCTATCGGAATTCCTGCAATGGAGACATCAGACACGGTTTGAAGGCCATTTGAAATATGAAGCCGGTCCTCATAGCGCAGGTATCCTAAAACGAGGTCCAGGGCGAGGCCACCTTCCGGCGATTCCCACACATGAAAATCCAGGTTCCCGTCAATAAACCTCGTGTTCCCTGTGGCCCTGGCGCGAGCCTCTGAGAAAAGGACCCTTTGAGGACCAAACACTGGACCAAGGACAAAATCCCTGTCCACAAGGTTTCCATCCCGAACATCGTTCCATCCGTATTGAAAATCCACGGAGAAAAATTTACAGGCGTCCCATTCCGCGGACAAGATAAGGAGCGGGGCGTCGAGATTTTTAAAGTCCAGGGCAGATTCAAACATTTCCGGGCCTCCGGCCGGGTCCATCGGCCCGCTTATTTTCCAGTCAGCTTTCCCGAAGGAATACCATCCGCCAAGGGAGGCCCGGAATTCCTGGGAAGCGTGGACCTGGGAACACATGGCCAGGAGCATCACGGCAACGAGAGGGATTCTTGTTTTCATGCAAAAAATATCTTTTCTATTCATGTATTACATGGCGCGGCCTTTGGCCGCAAACAAAGGGAAAACAAAGTTCCAAATGACAAATAGCAAATTACAAATAAATAACAAACTACAATTGCTAAATGTCCAAAAAACAATTCCATTTCCTTGTTTGTCCGTTTTGTAACAGTTCACAGTGTTGTCATGGAAAACCAGAGAAAGCCTCATTAGCTGTTTTTTACATCCCCCTTTGTCCCCCTTTGCTAAGGGGGAATACGGGAAACGCCCCTAAATGGGCTCTGTTTTAATTCCCCCTTAGCAAAGGGGGACAAAGGGGGATGTAGTTTCCCCTGCAATTGCGCGCGAAGCCGTTTTCCATGACACCTCGTGAACGATTACGAAAAAAACTTATGCTCTTTGAGCCTGCTTTATGCGTTTTAGTGAGCATTTCATTTTAAAATCTTTCAATAGGCATTTCATTGACAGAAACTCATTTTCCACGGTAACATAAATTCATCGCCATTTTTGCGGAATCAATGACCATTATTTTGCACTATATCCCGGTCCATTAAAAGCAAACCAGGCCCAAACCACCAGAAAACCCTTAACGCCCTCCCAATGAAAATCACGGCCCTTATCCCCTCCGCCGGAAGCGGACTCCGCATGGGGGGCGACACCAGGAAGCAGTATATCCATATCCACGAAAAACCGATAACGGCGCATACGCTCCAGAGGTTCCAGGGTCTCTCTGAAATAAGCCAAATAATCCTTATCGTGCCAGTGGAGGACATTCCCTTTTGCGAAAGGGAAATCGTGTCCAGATACAATATAAGCAAGGCCGTGAAGGTGATAGCAGGCGGCAGGGAGAGGCAGGATTCGGTTTATAACGGCATAAGGGCGCTGGACGGTGACGAGGACATAGTGATAGTGCATGACGGGGTCAGGCCCTTCGCAACCGCGGAAATGATCAGGGAAAGCATAAGGGCGGCCTCGGAGTCCGGCGCGGCCATCGTGGCTATCCCGGCCAAGGACACTATCAAGTCAATATCCAGCGATGGGCTGGTGGAGAAGACAGTGGACCGCGCCAAGTTGTGGCAGGTCCAGACCCCCCAGACCTTCCGGAGGGAATTGCTGGAAGAGGCATATAAAAAGGCAATGTCCGAAAAGTTCTACGGGACGGACGATTCCTCCCTGGTTGAAAGGATCGACGGCAGGGTCATGGTGGTCCAAGGCTCGGAATTCAACATCAAGATCACCACACCCAGGGACCTTATCCTAGCGGAGGGGATCATAAGACATTTTGACAAGCTATCGAGCGTCCAACATCGAACTTCGAATAAGGAAAACAAAATCACAAATTACAAATAGCAAATTACAAATAAATCACAAATTACAATTACCGAATGTCTAATAAACCCAAGGCAGCGGTCGTGACGCACGGCTGCCGCTACAATCAATTTGAATCAGCGGAGATCAGCCAGCGCCTGATGGAAGATGGATTCGAGGTGGTGCCTGAGTCACATGAGGCCGACCTCTATGTAATCAACACATGCACTGTAACGGAGAGGAGCGATTACAAATCCAGGCAGTCCATCAAGAAGGCGTATTCAAGGAACAAGGACGCGGCCATAGTGGCCACCGGATGCTACTCTCAGATGAATCCGAAGGAGATAGTGGAAAGGACGAATGCCGACCTTGTTGTGGGAAACAGGGAAAAATATGCCATAGGCTACTACCTGGAAAAGGCGGGACTCTGGAAGGACGGGCGCCTCCAAAGGGGCAAGGGACCGGCCGGGGTATTCGTGGACGGACTCTCCAGCGAGGCCCGGTTCACGTCTATTCCGGTGGACAAAATTCCAGGCCGGACCACCGCGTATCTGAAAATTCAGACCGGATGCGGCCACTCATGCAGCTTTT
Source organism: Nitrospinota bacterium (assembly GCA_016212295.1). Classification (GTDB taxonomy): domain Bacteria; phylum Nitrospinota; class Nitrospinia; order JACRGO01; family JACRGO01; genus JACRGO01. The sequence goes on from JACRGO010000154.1 coordinate 6,627, forward strand.
GCATAGTCACCCTTGCCAGGGGGGATTCCTTGAGCGATGATCCGCGAAATGTGGTCCGCCGATTCAAGGACCTGGTGGAAAGAGGTTTCAAGGAGATTATACTCACCGGCATCCAACTTGGAAGTTACGGAAAGGACCTGACGCCGAAGACCTCTCTCTTCCGCCTTCTGGAGCTGTTGGCCGGCCTTGATGGGGATTTCCGTATACGCTTGAGTTCCCTGGGTCCAATGGATATAGAGGACGGCTTGACCGGCTTGATGCGCGACTCGAAAAAAATCCGCCCCAGCCTGCACCTCCCTCTGCAAAGCGGCGATGACTATATTCTGGCCTCAATGAGGCGGAACTATACAACAGCGCAATACCAAGGGATCTTCGAGAAGGTAATATCGCGGGTGGAGGACGTGGGAATAGGGGCGGACGTGATGACGGGATTTCCCGGCGAGACAGTAGAAAGATTTCAGGGCACGGTGCGGATGATTCAGAGTCTGCCCTTCGCGTACCTGCACGTGTTTCACTACTCGGAGAGGCCGGGGACGGACGCGGTCAATCTGCCGGACAAGGTCCCGGTCCAGGCCGGCAAGGAAAGGGCCGAGGAACTGAAGGCCATTGGACTTCAAAAAACCGTGGAGTTCAGGAGGAGATTTATTGGAAGCGCCAGGGAAGTCCTGGTGGAGGAGAAACTTGACAGGAAAACGGGCCTGCGCCAGGGCCACACCGACAATTATATCCTGGTTTTCCTGGAGCAGGGAGAGGGAACAAGAAACAGGTTTGAAAAGGTCCTCCTCACCCGGATGGAAGGGGCGAGGGTGTTTGGAAGAATTATAGAGGCAGGTAAAGGGCAAAAGGCCAAAGGTAAATAGAGAAACGGGGTTCACCCTTCACCCTTCGCCTTTAGCCCTTATCCTTTCGCCCAATTTACAACAACTTTTGAGAAAATAAAAATGATTAAAGACAGCGCGCTTTTAAAACCGGTAACTCCAAAAGAGCATGGCGTATGGGTCATTGGCCTGGTCCCGTTCCTGACCGCCGCCTTCATAGCCTTTCCAAGGTCCGGCCGATCCACGACGTCCCTGCTCTTTTTCCTTGGGGCCGTTGTTTCCTTCTTCATGGCGTTTACGCCGTTTATATCGCTTCTTAAAAGGAGGGGCAAGGGCCTGGAGTTGAAAAGAGACGACCGCGACCTCCTTTGGGCCGCCATTTACACTGTCCTGGCCGCTATTTTTTTTGTCTACGTCCTTTTCTCCACGAAACTTTTGGGACTCATTTTGTTCATAGTCCCCATAGGGGCCATCTTTTTGTTTTATTGCAGCCTCCTCGTTGCCGGGGAGCACAGGGACAATCTCTCAATGGACCTCCTGGGCGCGTCCGGGCTTTGTCTCGTGGCCCCGATGGTGTATTACATCTCCCTGGAGCGGCTGGACATAACCGCCATTATGATCTACGTCATAAACCTCGGTTTTTTTTCAAGCCGCGTCATGTTCGCCAAATTGATGATTGATCTGCAGAAAAACGACTCGGTCCTGGCCGACTTCAAAAGCCGGAGGAAATACTTCAAGAAGGTTTCTCTCTGGAACGTGGCCGTGATTCACGTCCTCGTGGCTTGCTCGGTGATGAAGATCATCCCCTCCCTGGCCATAACCTCCCTCCTGCCCGGATCAGTGTACACCTGGAAACAAATTTTCTCCTTGAAGGAAAAGCCCAATATACGCAGCGTGGGATTCAAGGAAATGGGCGTGGCCCTTTTCTTCTCCGCCGTGCTCATATACGCGTATCATTGACACATATTATGTGTCCACATATAACCTTATCAATGGAAGAGCTTGTGAAGGCCATGAAAACCTCCAAGGGAAAATCCCGTGGAAAAAAGTGGAAGAGAGAAGACTTTTACGATGTCTAAAGTCTTTATTGAAATGATCTAAAAAATAATCCGCGCCTTAAAGGTGGAACCCGGCGGTGAAAAACCATGTGGCATTCAAAAAAAAGATGACGGAACAGGAAGAGGTCGACAAGGATAAAATCGCCGCCCTGGCCAAGGACTCCTAGGAGAAGAACCGCCATTTCCTCGCCATCTATATCGGCCTGATCGCGTATGTGCTTTTGATGGTCCTTTCCACCACGGACGCCCAATTGCTGGTACCCACCCAGGGCATCAGGCTTCCCATCGTGGACGTCCACCTGCCGCTGATCGGGTTCTATGTGGTCACCCCCATCCTCGTCCTGGCCCTGCACTTCAATCTCTTGCAGAACATAGAGAGTCACCACCACAAGCTCATGCGGTGGAAAGACGCCTGCGGCGGAGAAGTCCCCCGTGAAAATCTGACCGCCTTCATATTCGATTACGCGGAGTTGGAAAGGGGCGGCCAGCTCGGTTGGCTGGTCAGGCCCGTAAGCAATTTTCTGTTTTTCTATTCAGGCCCCTTTACCATAGGTGTCTTGCTGTGGCGCTTTACTGATTATCAGGATTTCTCCATAACGTTCTGGCACTTTTCATGCTTAGTGTTCGATTACTATTTAATGAAAAAAATTCGTTTGGAATTCACTAAAGGATTGATGAGAGCCGCAAAAATATTATTAACCATATTTATTTGCGTGGTGATGCTTGGAGCAGGCTGGTTCTGTTATGCGCCAAGTGAAAAATTTGTTTGGACGATGAAAGAATTAAGGGCGTTTTATGATAACGCACCTCCAGCGATTATTTCCGTATTTTTGCCTATTATCGTGTTGGATCCAAATGGAGATATTTATTTACCCGATGAAAAGGAGCTGAAGGCCAAGGCCATGATGGTTGGGGAAACCGACGCGGCAAAGTGGTGGAAGGAACATGGCGAGGGACTTCACCTGGAGGGGCGCTCGCTGAGAGGAATGATTGCCCGCCATGCGCAGCTTCCCAAGGTTCAGATGGGAAGACATAAAAATCCTATAAACCAGGATAAGACGCCTGTAAAAGCTTCCAAACAGGATGTGACCAGGCTTGAAGGCTCTGACTTCCGCGAAGCCAATTTGCAGGGCGCCAACTTGTCCGAGGCAAATATGCAGGGCGCTGACTTGCACAAGACAGATATGCAGGGCGCTAATTTGGTCGGGGCAATTATGCAGGGCGCTGACTTAGCCGATGCACAGATGCAAGGCGCTTTGTTTTGTGGCACAAGCATATCTCGCGTTGATTTTAAAAATACGCCTGTCTTTTATGAATGCACAGAACCATTCCTTTACAAAAATGGAAGCACAGGTGATTGGGAGTCCATCAGAAAAATGGGCGACATGATACCTGACAAGAAAAGACACAAGGAATTCGAGGAAAGAATCAACGCCGCGGAAAAAAGAGATCAGGAAAGAATGGACGAAAAGGCATTAAAAGAAACATTTCCTAATAAACCAGAAGTTATTCGGAATGAAGTCATTCCAGAATTGGACGAGAATAAAGGACTGACGACGGATTCCCTGCTTGCCGCCGCGAGGGGCATTAGAAGGAATTACGAGGAGTGCGATTCCACAAAAATTTATTTAGAAAAGATAGACGCCGCCTTTTGCAACAGCAAAAGATTGAAAGCACTCTGCCCGCAACAACCTCCGACCCAGCCCCAGGCTGGAACCCAGCCCGCGCCGCAATCCCCGAAATAAGCCCCTCCCGCCATGAGGGCTTCGACCCCTTCACGGACGGCCTTTGGAGCTTCCCCTATGCCCCTTATTGACCTGACAGACATTAATAGCGCCGCGACATGGCCACAATTAAAATAAATGATCCCAGCCGCAAGCGGCTGGGTATTTGTTGAAAATTTTTTTATAACATCCCCCTTGGTCCCCCTTTTCCAAGGGGGAATACAATGAAACCTTATAAACTTTAAACCGGGAACCGTAAACCGTGAACCATGAACCGTGAACTGGCTTCATTATTTAAATACCGCCTGAATGGATTTGTATGTAACATCCAGCAAGGTTTTCAGTTCCTTCAGCGAAAAAGACAGATGCGGCACCATGACCACCACGTTTCCCAAGGGCCGGATGATCACGCCCCGTCTCCTGGCCTCCTGAATGACCCTTACCCCGGCCTTTTCCTCGAACGCGAAGGGTTCCTTTGCGGCCTTGTCCCTTACCAATTCAATCCCCACCATGAACCCCATTTGGCGGACCTCTCCCACGTGCTCCAGGCCCTTGAACCGCTCCAACCCCTTCCTGATGAATTCTATCTTGTTCCGCATTTTTCGCAGGGTTTTTTCTTTCCTGAATAATTTCAGGTTTTCCAGCGCCGCGGCGCACGCCAATGGATTCCCGGTATAGGTATGGCCGTGGAAAAAGGTCTTCAGTTCCTTATAATCTCCAAGGAAGGCTGAGAAGATTTCATCTCCCGTGAGGGTGGCGGCCAGGGGCAGATAGCCGCCGGTAATGCCTTTTGAAACGCAAAGGATGTCCGGCTCGACCCCTTCATGCTCGCAGGCGAACATTTTGCCTGTCCTGCCGAACCCGGTCGCAACTTCATCCGCGATCAAAAGGATTCCATGCTTCCGGCAAATATCCGCGATCTTCCTCAGGTATCCCTTGGGATAAACAATAACTCCGCCCGCGCCCTGCGCCATGGGTTCGATGATCAAGGCCGCGATCTCCCTTGAATGGGATTTTACCACGGCTTCTGCTTCGTCCGCGCAGGCTAGTCCGCAAGACGGGTAACTTCTGTTAAGGGAACAGCGGTAACAATAGGGATTTGGAATTTTATAGGAGTCGAATAAAAGCGGGCGAAAGAGATCGTGAAATAAATCGATGCCGCCCACTCCCATCGCGCCCAGGGTGTCGCCGTGGTAGGACTGGTTCAGAAATACGAATTTCTTTCTTTTGCTGTCCGCCCCTTCCCTGTGCATCCAATATTGGAAAGCCATCTTCAGGGCGATCTCAACAGCCGTGGACCCGCAATCAGAGTAAAAGACTTTCTTAATGCCTTTAGGGGCGATTTCGATCAGCTTCCCGGCCAATTCGGCGGCAGGTACGTTCCCGAGTCCGAGCATCGTGGAATGGGCGACCTTGTTCAACTGCGCCTTTATCCCTTGATTGATTTCCCGTTTGCGATGGCCGTGGGTCGTCACCCATATAGAGGACACGCCGTCCAGGTAGCTCTTTCCCTCAGTGTCGAAAAGGTAGCTCCCCTCGCCCCGTTCTATGATGAGAGGGTCTTCATTAAGCCAGTCACGCATTTGAGTGAAGGGGTGCCAGACAAAGGATTTATCCAGGTCCTTTATATGCCGGGCCTTTTCCGCTTTTTTCGCGCAAGCCTCCCTATATTTCAGGATGGGCTTTAAATCAATTTTGAATCTGGATTGGAGTTTCCCTGGCTTGCATGATGAAACATCCAGTCCAGGCACGAATGGCAGGATTCCCAATACTGGAAGCCCGGAAGTCCGCTTGATGAACCGCATGGCTTCCTGCTCCCCTTGCATGGTCCCCTTTTGTGAGTAATTAAAGATCAAGCCAAGGACGTCTATTCCCATTTCACGAGCGTTATTTATGCTGAGAAGGGTGTGGTTGATTGTCCCAAGATTCGGCCTCGCCACGATTATTATAGGGGTCCCCAAGGCGAGGATCATGTCTGCCATGAATTCCTTTTCATTGATGGGGACCATCAGGCCGCCCGCCCCTTCCAGAAGGACAAATTCTTTTTGGGCGGATAATTTTCCGAATTCTTTTTTTATGAAATCGGTTTTTATGGTTGCCTTTTCCAGCTTGGCCGCAAGGTTTGGGGCAAGGGGTTTCTTGAAGAGGTACGGATTGGAAAATGAGGCGTCGCCATGCGGATTTTGGCCTGTAACCGATTTAATGAACTCCATGTCGCCGGAAACCCAACGTCCGTTTTTTTTCACCGCCCCGGTTTGGACTGGCTTAATTATCCCGACGGTATGGCCCAAGGCCAGAAGCATATCTGCCAGGGCGGCGGTGACGACCGTCTTTCCAACTCCAGTATCGGTTCCTGTGATGAATATTCCAGTGGACATTATTTCTTACTATTTCAAGGAACCACGAATGGACACTAATGAACACGAATTATTTTTAGTATACTAGTTCGTGTATTTCGTGGTTAATAATAAATCACCGTTTGTGGCCTTGTAAAATATAGAGCCTACGCATAAATAAGAAAAAGTCTTTTAAATCAACAAGGTATTCTTTTTTATTGGATAAAAAAATTGTAAAAATTTCACCTTCCATGCTTATGCTCATTTACAGGCATGGCTATTTTACAGGCCGTTATGA
>JACRGO010000159.1 GCA_016212295.1 Nitrospinota bacterium
CCTGACCTTGTTCGAGAAAAGTCCATTATTTCAAATACTTACAAAAAGAGAATACAAAATACAGGACTGCTATATGCCTAACCAATTGAATTTATTCGATAATTTAACCGGACAGTAGTGATCTTTTGATAGGATTTCACCGAGAATTGCTGGTGAGAGACGAATTTAACCCTGAACCCTGAACCCTGAACCCTGAACCTTTATAATATCTCTCAATGACGCTTCACCCAATGACGTTTTTCAAATGACGGTTTTCCAACATGCGTGAACTAAAGACAGGCGAGACCCTTAAAAGCAAATACCAGGTCATCGAGATCATAGGCCGCGGCGGCATGGGCACGGTGTACAAGGCCAAGGACCTGCACAGCGGCGAGCACGCCGCGATCAAGACCATCCCCGCGGAGGTGTGCAAATCGCCGGAGGAGATGGACCGGGTGAAGGAAAACTTTGCCCTGGCGCATAAACTCAATCACCCCCATATCGCCGACACCCTGATTAAAAACAAAAAAAATCCGTGAAAATCCGTGTCCCCAAAAAGTATTCGCGAAGCATATTCCTTGTAATATATCCAAAAAATAGCTAAAATAACCCCTTTTATTAGCCAAATAATGAACATGGAGGGGTATGCGACGGGACATGGAAAAAGAACTGATTTCGTGGAAATCGCAAAAGGAACGGCATCCGCTCATCATCAGGGGAGCGCGGCAGGTCGGCAAAAGTTATCTCGTTGAAGAATTCGGGAAGACCCACTTTCAGGACACGGTGGTGGTCAATTTTGAATTCCAGCCTCAATTGAAGGATTGTTTCAATTCTCTTGTCCCCTCCGAAATCGTCAACAAACTCCAGTTGGTCCTGGGCGCGCGGATCAAGGAAGATTCCACCCTTCTATTCCTGGATGAGATACAGGAATGTCCGCCTGCTATAATGGCTCTGAGGTATTTCAAGGAGAAAATGCCCAAGCTGCCCGTGATAGCCGCCGGTTCTCTCCTTGAATTCGCCTTGAGAAGCCCTGATTTCAAGATGCCGGTGGGAAGGGTCCATTTTCTCTATTTAGGGCCCTTGTCTTTTGCTGAATACCTTGACGCCGCCGGCAGCCGGGAGTTAAGAAAATTCCTTTCGGAAGTTGAGTTGACGGACCCCATTGAGGATGTGATCCATGAAAAACTTCTTGAATTGCTTCGCATATACCTGATTGCCGGCGGAATGCCCGCGGCGCTGAAGGAATATCTGGACGGCAATGATCTGATGAACTGCCAGAGGATACAGACGGCGCTTTTACAGACCTACAGGAGCGATTTTGGAAAATACGCCAGGATTTCCCAAAATCAATATCTGCAAAAGGTCTTTGACGCCGCGCCGCGTCTTGCGGGACAAAGGATAAAATATTCAAGCATTGACCCGGACACCCGTTCCCGGGACCTTAAAAATGCCCTGAATCTATTGGCCCTTGCAGGGATCGTCAAGCCGATATACGCGGCAAAGGCGGCGGGGCTCCCCCTGGGGGCGCAGGCAAACGAGCAGAAATTCAAATTGAATTTCCTGGATGTGGGGCTTATGCAGAATTCCTGCGGCTTGCAGGGGCGGTTATGCATTGAAAAGGATTTCATGCGGATAAACGCGGGGGCGGTGGCGGAACAGTTCGTGGGCCAGGAATTGGCGGCGTATTCGGGTGGGCGCCAGCCCGGCGCCCTTTATTTTTGGACCAGAGAGAAAAGAGGGAGCATGGCGGAAGTCGATTATGTCATCAATATCGGGGCGGATATTTATCCAGTGGAGGTTAAATCAGGCAAGGAAGGCAGGCTCAAATCACTGAGAATATTCATGGAGGAAAAGAAATCAAGGTTCGGCATACGAATTTCGTTGGATAAATTATCCTATTGTGATAAAATACTTTCCGTTCCGCTTTACATGATTGAGCAACTCCCGAGATTGGCGGGAAGACTGCGCCATTATTCGTCCGTCTAAGTTTATACCGGCCCCAATGGCCCAATGACGTTTTTCAATGACGCTTCACCCAATGACCCAATGACGTTTTTTTTCAAATGACGGTTTACCACTATGCGCGAACTAAAGACAGGCGAGACCCTTAAAAACAAATACCAGATCATCGAGATCATAGGCCGCGGCGGCATGGGCACGGTGTATAAGGCCAGGGACCTGCACAGCGGCGAGCACATCGCGATCAAGACCATCCCCGCGGAGGTGTGCAAATCGCCGGAGGAGATGGAGCGGATGAAGGAGAATTTTTCCCTGGTCCATAAACTCAAGCATCCTAACATTGCCACTACCCTGGCCCTGGAGTACCTGGACGCGGAGAACGAGTATTTCCTTGTCATGGAGTATTGCAAGGGGGTTTCGCTCAAGGCATATAGAAGAAAGAAGGGGGGAAAACTCCCGCCCGCGGAGGCGTTCAGGATCGGCAAACAGATCGCCTCCGCCCTGGATTATTCCCACTCCCAGCCGGGTGCTTTCAGATGGGGGACACCTTTGGGGATGGGGATGCTGATGAAAAGCCAGTGCATGAGGTGTGTGTGGATGATTTTTATATTGGGAAGTATGAGGTGACGAATAAAGAATTCAGGGAGTTCAGGCTATTTCACGATAGCTATGATTATGAAGGACATTCCTTGAACGGGGGCAACCAGCCCGTGGCTATGGTGTCTTGGGAGGACGCCAAGGCGTATGCCGATTGGCTTTCTGAAAAGACCGGAAAGAGGTATCGATTGCCGACGGAGGCTGAGTGGGAGTATGCGGCGCGGAGCGGGGAAAAAGGCTATAAATACAGTTGGGGGAATGGCGGTCCTGTCGGGAAGCGGGGCGGCAACATTGCGGACGAATCGGCCAAGCGCAAGTTCAGCGATTGGACTGCATGGAGCCGTTGGACTACATGGAAAGGTTATGATGACGGCTACGCAGTCAGTTCGCCTGTTGGGAGTTTTGAGCCTAATGAATTCGGTTTGTACGACATGAGCGGCAATGTTTGGGAGTGGGTGGAGGATTTGTATGACTCAGAGTCTTACAGTAAATCAGCGAAGAAAAAAGCAAGCACAGCGAATAAGTTTTTTCGAGCGTTTGCCAGTGAGAGGGGCAAGATTCTCGGCCCAAAAGAGGCAGAGGCGCTTACTACAGAAGAATTTTTTGATTATCATTTTGAAGGAGGAGAAGAAAATATACTAAATTTGAGCACCACCACCCGCCGGGTGGTTCGCGGCGGCAGTTGGCATTACGAACCGAGGAACGTTCGGGCGGCGAATCGTTTCAGCCGCTCGCCGGGCGACAGTTTCAAGAGCCTGGGTTTCCGCCTCGCCCGGGACAAATAACCCTTTGCTCTTTTACCCTTTATCCCTTTACCCGCGAAGCGGGTCGAATTTTTTTTGACTTTTTTGCTTTTTTTGGAGCGCTTCAACCGCGTTGATGCGAAGCTTGGAAGGAGTGTTTTGCTTTTTATGGAGTGCAGCGACCGCGTCGCTGCTCTGGAAAAAATCTTTTTTCCTTATTCTCTTTTAAAAGATTAAAAACAAAAATCATAAAAAATCCGTGTCCAAAAATTTAGCGTGGCTTAGCGGCTAAATCATTTCCAAATGGTTTTCACATGCCCATATTTATGAATTTGTTTATCCGCTGTTATTAAGACGGCGTCTTGCGAGCGAGTGGTGGAAACAATAAGCTGGTCCGCGGGATCGGTATGAAATGGACCTGGTAATTGGGTGGAGCCGATGGCCACTTGCGGGGTAATGGGAATGACTTCGATAAATTCAGGCGGAAGCGCCTGGGCGATCCATTCCGCCAGAGGAATGGAGAGAGTGATTCTTCCCTTTTCCACGAGTTTAGCCAATTCCCAAAGGCTGATCGTGGAAAGCCCGAAAGGAAAGTTTTCTTCGTTTTTTAAAATGTCCAGTGAGCGCTTGGGGATCTTTTCCGGGCTCTCCATGGCCCAAAACCAGGCATGAGTGTCCAGGATATACTTCATTTACAGACGTTCCAATCATCGTTTCCAAGGGGGGAAACTATGTCGCCCACGTTAGTCGCGGAGCCACGGAGTTTCCCAAGGAAGTTTTCCGGTTTGGACTTTTTTACTTTAATTGGCGGGGTTAACACGGCAACAATATCGCCCCGTTTGGTAATTTCCACGGATTTTCCAGTGGACTCGACCTCCCGAAGGATTTTTGTGCAATGGGTTTTGAATTCACTAAGCGCGACCTTCATTCTCATTCTCCCTCACTATCTGGCTATATTATAGGACCAACGCATCCATTTCACAAGAAAAATAATTTATGAAAATTATAGACACTGATTAAAAATCAAAAAATCATAAAAAATCCGTGAAAATCCGTGTCCCCAAAATTTTTTTTCAAACACCTGAAGTCTTGCTAATTGTTTTATTGGAATGAAAAAGAGCGGTTTTATGGCCTCTATCTTTAGTGTCAATTCGTGTTAATTCGTGGTTCCTGTTTTTTTATGAGCCATGGGCCTTATGGTAGCACAGTTTATTTTGGCTTTCATCAGGATTTTCTCTGTTTACCTGGGAAATACTGACGCTGAAAAATAATTGACAAACCCAAAAAATGGGAATAAAATGGCGCTCTATTTTGTTAATGGCGCTTCCAAAAATTATGTTTCCCTGATTTGACATAAATCAGGGCTGGAGGAAAAACCATGGAGCCAATGATTCCGCCTGAATCAAATGTATTAACCCGCAGCGTAAGCGGCTCGCTTTTTGCTTCTCTCTCTCTCTCTCTCTCTCTCTCTCTTTTCCTTACTCTCTCTTAGTTCCTTTCTTTTTAAACTTCAAGAAAAACCCAAGAGACCGCCGGATCAAGGTAAGCGTGTCTCCTTCCTGCGTTTCCCGGCGCGTGATTTTCCCCTTTTGTCTTTCCCTTTTCATTTTTCCATTCCGCTTCTTTTCTCCCATTCCGCGAACTGTTTTGGCAGCCGTTCGCTCATTAAAAACCATATCAATTTTAGGAGGTGGATTTCATGGCAATAACCAGACTTATCCTGATTTTCTTCCTGCTGCCGCTTTTTTACGCGGGGCATGAAACAACTGCGGCGGCCGGTGAATCCGGCTTTCTTTCCGATGAGTTGGATACCTCGGGCGGCGGATTGAAAAAAGGGGGAAGGCCCCCAAAAAGCGAAGAGCGGTCCGAAGAATCACCCGTGGTTGATAGGATATCCCCTAAAGCCGAAAGGCCGTCCCAGGGGGAAAAATTGCCGCCTTCGGAAATCTTCTCCAGGGTGGAACCAGCCGTGGTTATTGTCGTCTTGAAATTTAAAGGGGAGTATATCGGGCATGGCTCCGGTTTTTTGGTTAAGCCCAACGGTTACATTTTGACCAACAATCACGTGGTGGATGTCCGCGACTTTGGCGAGCTGGCAAGCGGGATTTCTTATGAGGTCGTCACCAGCGAAGGGAAGAGCTTTACCCCTCAAATCATCAAGACCGATCCGGAGTTGGATATCGCCCTTCTCAAGATCAGCGGGAAAGACCTTCCCAGCTTAAGGATCGGGGACGCGGGCGAGGTAAAAGTGGGGGAAGAGGCGTTTATTGTCGGCACCCCCATCCGCATGGAGTTCAGCCGCTCCATGATAAGCGGAATTGTCAGCGGTTTTAACCGCGACAAGGGGCGGATTCAAACCTCGGCTGTTATCCACGGAGGGAACAGCGGCGGACCGGCCTTTAACAATAAAGGCGAGGTGATAGGAATAGCGGTGGCCGTGGCTGCCGGGGCTGACCGGAAAAATGCGTTGATCGGCGGGCAATTGGTGGATATGGTCACCAGCCAGGAATATTACGGCATATCTTATCTTATCCCGATAAACCACGCCAAAAACCTTCTCAATTTGATGTACTGATCCATGCGGAGAAAAATAGCCTTCTTTTTATGTTTCGTTTGGATATTTCTTCCTGTTTTTAGCGGGAAGGCCCAATTTTTAGGGGAAGAGGATAAACAAGAAGGGAGCGGAAAGGCCGCCCC
>JACRGO010000168.1 GCA_016212295.1 Nitrospinota bacterium
AAAACTTGGAGAAAACTCATTGAACTCCGAGTGCGGTGGCTTTATCGTTATTTTTTGCTTTTTTTCAGTAGCTTTATATTAAAAAATGGTGTTGTAAACGTTGGTATTCCACTAAACGTATGGACCCTCTTCTGACGCAGGCCCGGAAAAATCGCATTAGGAGCTAACTGGATAGGCATAAAAGAAAAATCTTGCCTAAAGGCGGAACTACAAGCCTAAAAAAACGCGTAAATAGCAATTTCGATTACTTTTCTAATTACGCTGAACAGTTAAAATTTTTCAAAAAACAACGGCTGTAATGTACTGGAGAAACCATGTCTGAACAAAAAATCCTGCTGAACAAAACCTACGAGCACGGGACCGTTGAGGACAAGTGGTATTCCTTCTGGCTGGAAAACGGATATTTCCACGCGGATGAAAATTCCACCAAGCCCCCTTTTTCCATTGTGATCCCCCCTCCAAACATCACAGGCTCCCTTCACATGGGGCATGCCTTGAACAACACCCTGCAGGATATCCTGATCCGCTGGAAAAAAATGCAGGGCTTCAGCTCCCTCTGGCAGCCGGGAACGGACCACGCCGGGATCGCCACCCAGAACGTGGTGGAGAGGATGCTGAGGGAAAAGGGAATTGACCGGGACCACCTGGGACGGGAAAAATTCGTTGAAAAGGTATGGGAGTGGAAAAAGGAATCCGGCGGAATGATCGTGAACCAGTTGAAAAAACTGGGCGCGGCCTGCGACTGGGAACGCGAACGCTTCACAATGGACGAGGGCCTCAGCGCCGCTGTGCGGAGGACCTTTGTCCGCCTGCACGAGGAGGGCCTTATCTACCAAGGCAACTATATCATCAACTGGTGCCCGAGATGCCATACCGCGCTCTCTGACCTCGAAGTCATATACCAGGAAAAAAAGGGCGCTCTATATTACGTCCGGTATCCCCTGGCGGACGGGACAGGTTCTCTCACTGTTGCCACAACGCGGCCTGAGACCATGCTGGGCGACGCGGCGGTCGCCGTCAACCCGGATGACGAAAGGTTCGCTTCCTGTATCGGCAAAAATCTTATTCTGCCTCTAATGAAGCGGGAAATCCCTGTCATAGGCGATTCCTACGTTGACGTGAAATTCGGCGCCGGGGCCTTGAAGGTCACCCCCGCCCATGATCCAAACGACTTCGAGATCGGGAACCGGCACGGGTTGCCAAAGCTCAAGGTCATGGCGGATGACGGCTCCATGAATGAAAACGCCGGGAAATACAGCGGCATGGAGCGTTTTGCCTGCCGCAAGGCTGTGGTTGAGGACCTTGAAAAAGAGGGGCTACTGGAAAAGGTGGAGGATTACCTGCATTCCGTTGGAGGCTGCTACCGCTGCCATACGGTTGTGGAGCCCACCATCTCGCGCCAGTGGTTCGTGAAGATAAAGCCTCTTGCGGAACCGGCCATGGAGGCGGTCCGCTCCGGGAAAATCCGCATCATCCCCAAAAACTGGGAAAACACTTACTTCGAGTGGATGGAGAACATCCGTGATTGGTGCATTTCCCGCCAGATATGGTGGGGACACCGCATCCCGGCCTGGCATTGCGGAGACTGCCGGGAAGTCAATGTGGCGGTCGAGACCCCGGAAAAATGCGTCAAGTGCGGCGGCGCCAGCCTCACGCAGGAAACCGATGTGCTGGACACATGGTTCAGCTCAGCCCTGTGGCCCTTTTCCACCCTCGGGTGGCCGGAAAATACCCAGTCGCTGAAAAAGTTTTACCCGACGTCCGTCCTGGTCACGGGCTTTGACATCCTGTTTTTCTGGGTAGCCAGGATGATCATGTTCGGCCTGAAACTCATGGGCGACGTTCCCTTCCGCGACGTCTACATCCACGCCCTGGTCCGGGACGCAGAGGGCCAGAAGATGAGCAAGTCCAAAGGAAACATCATTGATCCATTGATCATCATGGAAAAATTCGGGACCGATGCCTTCCGCTTCACCCTTGCCATCATGGCGGCCCAAGGCCGGGACATTAAATTGTCCGAGGACCGCGTCGAGGGATACAGAAATTTCGCGAACAAGATTTGGAACGCCTCGCGCTTCGTGTTGATGAACATGGACGGCTTCAACGGCCGGGGCGGGACATTTTCCCTTTTGCCTGGAGACCAGAGGCTTGACCTCACGGACCGCTGGATACTGAGCAGGCTGAACAAGACCGCGGCTTACGTCAACGAGATGCTGGAGGAGTATAAGTTCAATCAGGCGTCCGCTAGGATTTATCAGTTCGTGTGGAGGGAGTTCTGCGACTGGTACATAGAGCTTGCCAAGGGACGCATATTTTCCGGTGGCGAGGAGCCAAGGCAAACGGTCCTGGCGGTCCTGGCGCACACGCTGGAGACAACGCTGCGGCTTTTGCATCCCTTCATGCCCTTTATTACAGAGGAGATCCGCGGCCAAATGCTGCCGGAATCTGGAAGCATCATGTCAGCCGCATATCCCCAATGCGACAGGGAATGGCTGGACGAGGCCGCGGAATTCGAGATGGGGCTGATAATGGAAGTCCTTGGGGCCATGCGGGCGGTGCGTGGAGAGATGAACGTGCCTCCTTCCGCCAAGCCGCTCGCCGTTTTGCTTTGCCCTGACCCGGCCAGGCGCGAGGTCCTTTCCACCAAGATTGATTACATCGTCCAATTGGCCGGACTCAAGGCAATGGAGCTTAAGCCCGCTGGAGAACGCCCGGCGGGGCATGCCTCCACGGTTGTCGGCGATATAGAAATTTTTCTGGACATCAAGGAGTTCCTGAACCTGGAAGAGGAGAGAACACGGCTGGAAAAGGAATTGAAAAAGACCAGGGAAGATGTGGAGTTTTTTGAAAAGAAATTGGGAAATAAAAGCTTCGTGGAAAGGGCGCCGGAAGAGGTACTCGCGGAACACAGGGAAAAGCAAGAAAATTCCCAGGCCAAATTCGAGCGGGTTTCCAGGAACCTGGCCGCGCTTAAGGCAATGTAGAATTAGGGATTAAGGCAAAGGGAAATGCTCCCACGAAACCATTATCAGCAAAATAAGGAACGAAATTAAAATCCAAAAGAAGAAGTCCTCGGTCGCCATTGCTCCTCACCTCCCCGTGAAAGTCGCACGCCTTCCATACATTTAATATAAACCCTAAGCAAAAAAATTCAACCCCTGTGCATGGCTTCCGTCCGTTTCAAGTGGATCAGGCCAGAAGACCGGTCATTTTTCGCGAATCCTGGCCCATAAAAAAATTTAAAAAAAATAAAAATTTTACTTGCAATTCAGAAAATTTTATTGGATAATATCCATCGTAAGGATGAAGTTTCGTTTCTGATGTTATATTTTTCTATCAATAACTTGAAAAAACCGCACGGGAATAAATCTCACAAATTCCTGCGCGGTTTTTTTCGTTTGAGGCAGACTTTTCAGATTCCTTAGCTTCAAATTTTTTCTTACGTAAGGTGGTGATTAAGAAACTATGAAGGGAACAGTAAAGTGGTTCAACAGCTCCAAGGGGTATGGCTTCATTACTCCGGAGTCAGGGGAAGATGTGTTCGTTCACTTTTCCGCCATTCAGGGTGATGGATACAAAACCCTGGAAGAAGGCCAAGCGGTGGAATTCGAAGTGAAGCAGGGTCCAAAGGGTCCTCAGGCTGCCAACGTTCAGCCGGCTTAGAGACATCATCTAACGAAAAAGCCCGCGTCGATTCAGTTCGGCGCGGGTTTTTTTTTAGAATCCTGAAATACATGGCCAACGCGCCAAATTTTCCACTGAAATTTCTTGTTTATTAATGCCTTTTTGCGCTATGATAAAGTCCTTTTAAGTTTCCAGAGGGCAGTTGCCAGGGAGCTTTGCTGAAAAAACAAAGTGTTATGGAACTCCAAATTTCAATTGTCAAATAACTTTGCTATTTGTCATTTGGGATTTTGTTTTCCCTTTGGTTGCGGCAAAGGCCGCGCCGTGATCAGGAGTTTTTAAATGTATCGAAAAAAATTAAAAGTGCTTGATTGCACCATCCGGGACGGCGGCCTGATAAATAATTACCATTTTTCCGATGATTTCGTGAAAGCGGTCTACCGGGCCATCTGTGATTCCGGGGTCGATATAATAGAGATCGGCAAAAAACTCTGCGTGGGCGCGGAGTATACGCGGGAAAAATACGGGAAATGGAATTTTTGCGATGAGGACGATATCAAGCGAGTGGTGGAGTCGCATGAATGCGCGAATCCGCCGGTCCTGGCAGTCATGTACGATGTTGGCAGGATCGATATTTCCGCGCTGCCGCCCGCGGACCAGAGCGTTATAGGGATGGTCCGCACGGCCTGTTATGTGCCGGATATAGACAAGGGACTGGACCTTGTAAAACGCACCAAGGACCTTGGTTATGAAACCACCATAAACATCATGGCCTCCTCCGCGGCAATAGAAAAAGATCTCATCGAGGCCCTCCAGCAGGTGAATGAAACCCCGGAAGTGGATTACCTCTATCTGGTGGACAGCTTTGGCGCGTTTTATTCCGAGCAGGTAACAAGCTATCTGAAGCTCTACAAGGAAAATGCCCCAAGCAAGGAACTTGGGTTCCATGCCCACAACAACCAGCAACTGGGTTTTTCCAACACCCAACAGGCGATAATCGACGGGGTCAATTTGCTGGACGCGACCATTAACGGCATAGGCCGGGGCGCGGGGAACTGCAACCTTGAACTGCTGCTTAATTTCCTGAAGAACCCCAAATTTGACGTAAGGCCCGTATATAAAGTTATCCAGGAGCACTTTGTGCCGCTGCGCCATGAGATGGAATGGGGCTTTAATGATATCTACGGCATCAGCGGATACCTGAACCAGCATCCTAGGGAAGCCATGAAGCACCGGGCCAATTCCAAAGTCCGCGACAATTGTTATGATTTTTTTCTGGAAGCTACTTCGGAGGTGGCATAGCGCGGCCATGCCGCGCTCCAGGAAACGGTTAAAACACTTGCGCCTGTCTGCCACAGGCAGGCGGAACACACAAATTTCTATACGTAATAATACGACATGTCTGATCTAAGAAAACGCATTTTCAGTGATCTGATCGAAGCAATGAAAAAGAAGGAGGCCGTCCGCCTGGACACTCTCCGGCTTTTGAAGGCCGAGATCATGAAGTTCGAGGTCTCCGGCAAGGCAAAGGTTGAGGCAGGCGCTTCCGAAATTCTCCCACTGGTGACAAGGCTCATCAAGCAACGCCGCGAGGCGGCGGAGCAATTCCGAAAGGGGGGAAGGGAGGAAATGGCGATGAAGGAAGAAGCGGAACTCAAGGTGCTGGAGGACTACTTGCCTGCCCAGCTTACCGCCGGGGAACTGGAGCAAATCGTGCGGGAAGCCATTGAACAGGTGGGCGCAAAGGACAAAGCCGCCATGGGAAAAATCATGGGAGTGGTCATGGGCAAGGTCAAGGGCAAGGCCGACGGCGCCACGGTAAAAAGCACGGTGGAAAAGCTGCTGTCCTGACGGTTGGTTTTAGTTGGAAATTTTTTTATTAACCGCGGAGACGCAAAGACGCTGAGAAAAGAAATTTATAATTAAAGAATTTTTCTCCGCGCCTTAGCGTCTCCGCGGTTCCTTTTTAATTTACAGGTTCCTTAACGCGCCTACTCCTTGAATTTGGCGATCTCCAGCCTCAACTCCTTCAACTGCTCAGCGCTTACCTCCGAGGGCGCGTCCGACAAGAGACAAGCCGCCTTTTGAGTCTTCGGGAAGGCTATCACGTCGCGTATGGATTTCGCGCCGGTTAGTATCATGGCCAACCGGTCCAGGCCAAGGGCTATCCCGCCATGCGGAGGCGCCCCGTATTCAAAGGCGTCCAGCAGAAAACCGAATTTGGCCCTCGCCTCCTCCTCTCCCATGTTCAAGGCGCGGAACATCTTCTCCTGCATCTCCTTCTGGAATATCCTGATACTACCGCCCCCGATTTCCTGTCCATTCAGAACCAGGTCGTATGCGTTCGCCCTCATTTTTCCAGGGTCTGAGTCGAACAATAGCGCGTCCTCCGGCAAGGGAGAGGTGAATGGATGGTGCATGGCGTAAAATCTGCGGTCCTCCTCGTTGTACTCGAACAGCGGAAAATCCGTGACCCACAGGAAGGAATATTTGGAGGCGTCGATTAGATTCAGCTTCTCCGCCAAGCGGCCCCGGATAAAGTTCAGGGAGTCAGCGGCCACCTTTGGTTTGTCCGCAACGAATAGCAGGACGTCTCCAGGCTTTCCCTCAAGCCTCTTCACTATCCCGTCCATTATCTCCTTTTCAAAAAACTTGATGATGGGCGATTGCAGGCCGTCGGCGTCTATCTTGATCCATGCCATACCCTTGGCGCCGAAGGGTTTAATGTCCTCAGTGAGGGTGTCCAGGTCCTTGCGGGAAAATCCGGCGCAGCCGGCGGCGTTGATCCCCTTTACCACCCCTCCATCCTCGGCAACGCTACGGAATACCTTGAAATCAGATTTCAACGCAAGGTCCGTTATGTCCTTTAACTCCAGTCCATAGCGCATGTCCGGCTTGTCGCTCCCGAACCTGTCCATTACCTCGGCGTAGGGGAGCCTGGGAAAGGGCAATGGGACGTCGAGTCCCAAGGCCGCCTTGAAAATTTCCTTAACCAATCCTTCCACTATGCGAAAGATGTCTTCACGGTCCACGAAGGAGAGTTCCATGTCTATCTGCGTGAACTCCGGCTGGCGGTCGGCTCGGAGGTCCTCGTCGCGGAAACACTTAACGATCTGGTAGTACCGCTCGAAGCCCGCCACCATGAGCAGTTGCTTGAATATCTGGGGCGACTGTGGAAGGGCGTAGAAGCGGCCCGGATTGACCCGGCTTGGGACCAGGTAATCCCTGGCCCCCTCCGGCGTGCTCTTGGTGAGAAAAGGGGTCTCTATGTCCAGGAAGCCCTCCCCGTTCAGATAGCCCCTGGCCGCGCTTGTTGCCTTGTGGCGCAGTATAAGGTTGCGTTGGAGGTCCCCGCACCGGAGATCTAAAAATCGGTATTTCAGTTTCAGGTTTTCAGACACAGACTGGTTATCATACAGGGGGAACGGGAGGGCGCGCGAGGGATTCAGTATTTCCACCACATTCACTATCACCTCTATCTCCCCTGTGGCCAGCTTGGGATTTTCCATGCCCTTGGGCCGCTCCACCACCTTGCCCTTGACAGCTAGGACGAATTCGTCCCTGATTGTGTGGGCCTTGGCATGGGCGATTTCATCGTTTTCCGGATTCAGGACCACTTGTGTGATCCCCTCACGGTCGCGCAAGTCCACGAAGATAAGTCCGCCGTGGTCCCGGCGTGTATTCACCCATCCCATCAGGCAGACCTCGCTCCCTAAATCTTTCTTGCCTAGGCTGGAACAGGAATGGGTTTTCTTGAATTTAATATAGCTCATTTGTTCTCCTTAATTACACGTTCATTATAAAATGGCGGCTCTGTGGAATAGCCCAGAGATTTTCTGTAAGTGGAGAGAGCCGTTAACAACCGGCCTTCATGCGATGGAAAAAATTCCTATTAATTTTTTAAACATGGCCAAATTCAAATTCATACTTTATCAGGGGAACCGATATAGTAGGCGCTTGATCAATCAGCTTCCTGTCCTTGAGGATTTCCGCTATGTGCTCTCCTACCTCCGCATTGACTACTTTTTCTCCACATCGGGGGCATACTCCGGCCGGAACATTCTCAATAACCACTAATTTGCCCTTAATCCAGAAGTCTTGTTGTATGGATTTGACCTCAAGCGGAGTAGCGCATATTTCACATTCTCCATAATTATACATATTCCTTACTGCCTCCAAAAAAATTATAACGCATACACGGTTATATCCAGACCGTGCTCTCCATTATATTATTACGTACAAAAATTTGCGTTTTCCGCGCAAATTTTTCAATGGCGATTATACAATTACAGCTTCATATTGTAAAGGAAAGCCCTGAAAGAGCTAAACAACAAAAATGCTGGAAAATAATTCTGGATTTTTTTTATGCCTCTACTTTCATGTAAAGATAAAAGCCATTTAAGCCGTAAACATTAACTGGAACAAAAGGAGAATTTTATTTTGAACTATTCGGAATTCATAAAGAACATAAAGGAAGCGGCCAAGGGGACAAAAAAAACCTTCCCCGGCGTGAAAATCCTTATAGTGGACCACGATGAGTCCGCATCCAGGACGCTCTTCAATCTGCTCAGGAATTCAGGCTTTTCCAGGATTGACCGGTCAAAAAGCACGCCACATTCCCTTTATTTGATCAAAAAAGACAGTTACGATATTTTCTTCATCAATTACAGGCTTTCAAGCCCGGATATGGGAATGGCCCTGATCGAACATCTTTACGCCGATGGATATCAGGAAAAGGCGCTCACATTCCTCATTTTAAACGAGAAGGAAAAAATCCCGGCGGAATTTCCGCAAGAGTATAACGCGGACGACATCCTGCTCAAGCCCTTTAACCTTTCCAGGATATTTTCCCTGCTCCATGACGCCTGCTTCAACAGGCTCTTGCGCCTTAAAACCCAGGAACTCATAAATGAAAACAAGATACGGGACGCGGTAATCCTGAATATCCAGGCCACCGGCAAGAGCAACGGCAAAACCCTTGGCGCCCTTGCCGCGGCGAAAATCTATGAAAAAATCAACTATATTGAGGAAGCGATTGCATTGTACAGGGTCCACCTGTCCAGCTTTCCCAACTGCGCCATAGTCCTGGATTCCATAGGACTCCTGTTGAAAAAGCAGGGCCGCTTCCGGGAGTCGGAATATAATTTCGTGTCAGCCATGAAAAAGAACCCTTATTATCTCCCGGCGAAATTGCACCTCTCCGAGCTTTATTACCAAAACGGGGAAAAGGAAAAGGCCCGGGACATACTGAAGCTGGCGTTGAGGTATAATCCACTGAACATTGACGCGAACAAGGAATTCGCCCTGGTATCCAGGGAACTTGGCGATCACGCGTCAGCGGAAACCGCTTTCAAAACCGTCTTGCAGGATTCCAGGTACGCGGAAGACCCGGACTTGCTGGCCGCCTATGGAGATACCTTGATGATGAACAAAAAGCCGGCCGAGGCGGTGGAAAGCCTGAACAAATCCCTGGCGAACCGCAAGGCGGACGTGGACGTCGTGAAAAACTCCCAAAAAATGAAGGAGACTTTCATGGCCAAGGCCCTATGTTTCCTCAAATTCGAGGACATTGGAAAAAGGAAACTGGCGTCCGGCTGTTTCAAGGCAGCGGAAAGGTCCATGCAAAAAACGGGGGCCTCGATGGAGACCCTTGACGAATTCAAGCTCTCCGCCGGGAAGACCTATCTGGAGCATGGAATGGAGGAGGAGGCGGGAAAAGCCTTTTCCGAATATATTGACGCCGACCCCAAAAGCAAGGCCAGGCAAGGCGCGCTGATAGGCATTTACAAACTTTTCAATAAGCTGAAAGAGGCATTGGCGTTGATCGAAAAAGCGATTCAGAGGTCAGCGGATAGCATAGAAAAACTCGACCAGGAAAACCGGCGCTTGAGGAGGGAGGGCAGGTTCGCTGAGGCTGTTGCGAATTACCACGAGCTCATCAACAGGTATCCCTCCGACGATGGACTTCATTTTAATTGCGGCAGGACCTGTCTCGAGTGGTCCAGAAGCCTGGGCGAGAACACCAAGGAGGGCATAAGGAACAAGGCCTTAGCCTTCACGCACTTCAGCGCGGCGCTGAAACTCGACCGCGAAAGAATTTCCCTTGGCCTCAAGGCCATTGGACTGGAAGAAAGGGAAATCGCGGCGTATAATTATAACGGCATGCACCGCCCAAGCAATACAAAACCACAGCCGGCGCCAATATCAACAAAATCGCAGGAAGCAAAAGTAAGAAGCCTGGCCGCCACTGCCGATGCTTTTTAAAAAACATTGGCTGCAATAGTCTATCGTGACAAGGTTAACAAAGTTTTTTAAAAGTATTTTTAACCACGGATTTCACCGATTGCATGGCGCGGCTTCGCCGCAACCAAAGGGAAAACAAAATCCCAAATGACAAATAGCAAATTACAAATACCGAATGTCCAAAACAATTCCATTTCCTTGCTTGTCGTTTGTAATTTTGGTTATTGAAATTTATTTGTGATTTGATAATTGAGATTTGGAGCTTCATAAAACTTTGTATTTTAAGCAAAGTTTTATTGGCAATTCGACTTACTCGTCACTCGTCACTTGTACTTCAGTTTGGTTGCGGCGAAGCCGCGGAGAACGCGCAATGAAAACTCCCGAACCAGAAGGCAACTTTAAAAATTTAAGAAAATGGAACAAGACGAAAAACGCCCTTGGCCTGCAAGCCAATTGGAGGATAGGGCTGTTTTTTTATCTGAAACCCAAAAAGGACGCCCTGGAAAAACTCCTGAAGGACCTGGGCCTGCGCGTGACCTCCTTCGACGCCCCGGAGGACCTCTTCAAGCGGATTTCTGATAAGAATGACATTGTGCTTATTTTCTGCGACTGGGAGCCGCAAAAGGAAGCGTCATCCAGAATCGGCCTGAACTTTCTGTGCGACTACAAGAAATTCGCTAAAAAAAATCCCGTGCTCCGGGACATCCCTGTTGTCCTCGTCACTTATCACTTCACAGCGAACGACCTGAGTCCGGCCATACATCATGGGGCCAGCGACATTCTAATCATGCCCACCACCATCGACATCGTGGGAGAAAAGGTGCTGGAAAACATCAGCAAGTCGGAAGAAAAGCTAAAAATTCTGGCCGAGACCAGCGAACTGATGGACAGGGCCGAGGAATTTGTCAGGACCGGAAACTACCGCGCCGCCATTAAAATTTACGAGGATGTTATCCACGAACATGGGGCCGCTGTGGAGGTGCTTGAAAAACAGGCCGAGGCGTGCGTGAGAGCGGGGCAGATAGAGGACGCCATAAGCTGTTATAAAAAATGCGTGGCCATTGAAAAAAGCAACGCGCGCGCCTGCCAGGGGCTTGGAAACTGTTATTGCCAACTGGGAATGCATCGCAACGCGCGGGAGTATTACCTCAAGGTCCTGGAACTGGAGCCTGAAAACGCCTTCGTGGACCATAAGATAGGCCGGACCTATCTCATGGAAAACAACCTGAAGGCGGCGGAACGGCATCTGGAAACGGCGCTCAAGCGCAATCCGCATTTTTATGAAATCTACGAGGACCTTGCCAGAATCAAATGCGACCAGCAGAAGGAGGGCGACGCGGCTGAGATACTCAGCCAATTCATCAAGTTCTATCCGGAAGACATGCGCGGCCATATAGAATTCGCCGAGACCCTGATCAAGGCGGAGCGGTATCAAGACGCGGAAGAAGCTGTCCGGCAGGGGATACAGGAGGCGAACAAGGAAAAATACGCCCCGCCGGTGGCCCTTTACAACCGGTGGGGAATAGCCCTCAGGAAGCAGGACAAGTACCTGGCCGCGATCCAGAAATACGAGCTTGCGCTGAAAATAGAGCCCAACAATCCTGAAATCCACTTCAACATCGCGAAGGCATATTTCGAGAGCGGGGAAAAAACCGAGATAGTCGTGAAAAAACTCGCCGCCTGTTTTGAGATTGACCCTTCCCTCAAGGACGAATTCTGGGAGGACAAGCTGTTAACTCCGCTCCACAAATATTTCCCCAGGCCAGCGCAGAAAAATTAGATACCCGCTCTGAATATCCGATGATTTCCTCTCACAAATTTAAAAAAGATATAGAACGCGGATGGCGCGGATTGGACGGATCTGCTAACCGCAAAGACGCAAAGTTCGCAAAGGAAAACATGGCAAAAAAAAACAAAGAAGAGATTCTTGCCATGTTTCTTAAAATTTCACCTATTTTCTTGAATTTATTTTTTCCAAAAATTCACTTTGCGTTCTTTGCGCCTGGTGAATAGTTACACCAATTTTTTGTCTTTACAATCTAACGCCCCTGAAACCATGAAAATACGGCACAGGCTGGCATATCTGATAATCATCATGTCCGTTTGCGTCGCGGGCATCTGCTTCTTTACCTTCCGCCAGTTCTATATGATAGCCATAGAGGAGCAACGCGCATGGCTTGTAAGCTCCGCTCAAATCCAGGCCCGCCTGATAGAGTCCATGGTCCGGTTCAACGCCAAAAGCAGTCTGAATTATTCCGAGGGCGCGGAGGCCGAGGCGCTGAGGCAGGTCATGAAGGCGCACAGCAATTTCAAGGGCTTCGGCAAGACCGGGGAATTCACCATTGCCAGGAAGGAGGGCGACAGGATCGTTTTTCTTCTCAGGCACAGACATTATAACGACGGCATTCCTGACTCCGCCCCTGTTGATTCCAAATTCGCGGAGCCAATGCAATTGGCGCTTGATGGTAAATCAGGCGCTACGATATCAAAGGACTATCGCGGGGTGCTTGTCATAGCGGCTTATGAGCCGGTTTCGGCCCTGAAGCTCGGCGTCGTGGCCAAGATTGACGTCGCGGAAATAAGAGGGACATACATCAAGTCCGGGATCGAGGCTGGCGTCACGGCGATTTTGGTTATACTTGCAGGCGCCTTGCT
Source organism: Nitrospinota bacterium (assembly GCA_016212295.1). Lineage (GTDB taxonomy): Bacteria > Nitrospinota > Nitrospinia > JACRGO01 > JACRGO01 > JACRGO01. Next base: position 12,523 of record JACRGO010000168.1, read on the forward strand.
GTTTGTCCTCGTCACCAGGCCGGTCATCGTTGAACTGCGGCAAAATGAAAATACACTCCGGTTGACGCTTGACGCTACCAGCGACGGCAGTTGGGACTGGGACGTCCCGTCCGGGAAAATTGATTTCAGCGATGCATGGGCCAGGTCTTTCGGATATGAGCGCTGGGAAGCAGGGCATGATCTGAGTTTTTGGGAAGGGATAATACATCCTGATGATTTGCATAAGTTCAGGGACGCCATTCCGTTCAAGGAATGCAGGATCCACCGGGCCGTCAGAAAAGGAGCGGTCGTCCATGTTGAAGACGAGGTCTTCTGGCGCAAGGACGGGACAAGTTTTCCGGTCGAGTACTGGTCTTATCCCATGGAACGCGATGGAAAAATAATAGGGGCGGCGGTCACGTTCATTGACATAACGGAGCGCGCGAGGATGCAGGCGCAGCTTGTCCACTCTGAAAAACTCTCGGCCGTCGGCACCTTCGTGGCCGGTGTGGCGCATGAGTTGAATAATCCTATAACAGCCATCCACGGCTTTTCCCGCCAGTTGATAAAAAGGGAATACCCCATGGAAGAGGTCAGGAAAAAACTGGGCATCATAGCCAGGGAGGCCGAAAGGACCGGGAACCTGGTCAGGAACCTTCTGCGGTTTTCCAGAAAACACCAGTCCGGCAGGTCAAATGTGGACGTCAATGAACTTGTTGAAAATTCATTGGAGCTCCAAACTTACCAGTTCCAGGCGGAAAATATCGAGGTGGCCAGGGATTTTTCAGAAAGGCCGTTGACGGCTCACGCCGACCCCAATCAATTGCAGCAAGTGTTCCTTAATATCATCACGAACGCCCAACACGCCATGGCCGAGGCCCATGGCCGCGGAACGCTGCGGGTGGAAACAAGGCCGGCCGGGAATGAGGTATCCATAATTTTTGAAAACAGCGGCAGGCCGATGCCGGATAAAATTCTGCCCAGGATTTTTGATCCGTTTTTCACCACCAAGGAAGCAGGCAAAGGCTCCGGCCTGGGCCTTTCAATTTGCAACGAAATCATGAAGGACCACGGCGGCAGGATTTCAGCGGAAAACATAGGACAGGACGGGGTCAGGTTCATTGTTTCAGTGCCCGCGCTAAGCAATAAACCCTAAAAAATTCTCCTGGTTTATCAGTTCATAACCTGCGTTGGAATAGTTTTCAAGCCATGCCCGGGGGCATTTGGCTTTTTTCTTTCCCCATTTTATCTCATACCCGAAAAGCCTTCCTTCCCGCTCTTCCACCCAATCCAGTTCCTGCTGGTCGTATGTGCGCCAGAAGTAGTTATTGGAAAATAAAGGGGTATATGCCTGCTTTTTTAACCGTTCCACGACGATGTAATTTTCCCAAAGCCGGCCTGCGTCATCTCTTAGCTTGAGTGGATTATAGTTGTTAATCAGGGCGTTCCTGATTCCGTTGTCGTAAAAATAATACCGTGAATTTTTAATAACCTCTTTCCTGAGGTTCCTGCTGAACCCCCTGATGTTTATGAGGACGAAGGATTTTTCCAGAAGGTCCAGGTAGCGGGCCACAGTGTCTTTATGTAGATCCAGATTATTCCCTAATTCGGCCAGGGAAACTTCCTGCCCGATTTGGAAAGCCAGCAGTGTAAGAAGGTCTTTAAGTTTTTTGGGGTTCTTTACTTTTTCAAGCTTCAGGATATCCTTAAAGAGGAAAGAGTCCACCAATTCAAGGAGATATTCCCGTTGCTCATCTTGGGATTTTAATGAAAATAATTCGGGATAACAGCCGAAAATCAGAAGGGATTCCAAAATCGATTGGTAATAATGGCCGCTATGGTTATTGATTATTTCCTGGCAGGAAACAGGATAGAGGTTCAGGGTTTTTTTACGGCCCGTAAGCGGCTCTCCTACTTTTTGCGCCAGATCGAAAGAGGCTGATCCACTGGCTATCACTTTGAGATGGGGCAGGGTATCCACAATAATTTTCAGGTTCAGGCCGATGTTTTGTATCTCTTGCGCCTCATCGACAATCAAAAGGCTAGTGTTTCCCAGGTATTGTTTCAGCCGTTCCGGATTTTGGGAAGAGATATTTTCCTGAACAATCCGGCTCTCACCATTTAGGAAGAGTATTTTTTCTTTTTTTTCCAGATAGCTTTTAAGCTGTTCCAGCAGAAAGGTCTTTCCGGTCCGTCGCGGTCCATATAAGACGAGGACTTTTCCCCCCTGTAGTTTACTTTTTAATTGCTCGAAAACAATGCGTTTTATTGGTGTCTTCATTAATATAGCCAAGAGATTAGCGGAAATAATAACAATACCGCCAATAGGATGCCTGTATTTTAGTCATTTCCGCCAAGGAAGTCCAGGGAAAATGTCGATGGAGGCGAGTTGCAGCTCCGCCTGCGCGTGGAACGGCTCATGAAAATTTCGATAGGAAATATAGCCGCAGGCGGCAATGCCGCGGCCGGCAAAATGAAAATGAATAAAAAGGCCGTGCGCTTGAAAAGCGTTGACTGTCTATAAAATAAAAAAAATCACGGCGGGTATTATTGAAACTTCCAGACGGTGCCGTCTGGTTTGTCCTCAAGGACGATCCCCTTCGCGGCAAGTTGGTCCCGGATGGCGTCGCTCCCGGCCCAATCCTTGTTCTTCCTGGCCTTTGCCCTCTCGTCAATAAGGCGGGCTATTTCCCGCCTGTCCATATTCAGCTTGGCAAGCCGCGCTTCCGTCTCCTTCTCGAAGTGCCGGCCTGGGTCCTGCTGAAACACGCCGAGGACAAAGGACATGTCCCGGAAGTCCTGGAGGATTTTGTCCCTGTTGGCAAGGAGGAGCGAAGGGTTTTCCGTGAGCAGGGAATTCACAGCCCTCACCCACTCGAAGAGGCGTCCGATGGCCGCCGCTGTATTGAAGTCGTCATCCATCTCCTCGAAAAACCGTTTGTGCGTGGACAAAATCAGCTCAAGGCGCGGGTCATTCTGCTCACGCTCAGAGCCGCCTTTCGTCTGGAGGGACATGAGGTCCTGAAGCGTCCGGTAAAACCTTTCCACCCCGATCCTCGCGTCCTTTAGGACCTGCTCCGAAAAATCTATCCCGCTCCTGTAGTGGCTGGAGAGGAGAAAAAAACGAAGCGTCTCCGGATTCACTTCCTTCAGCACCTCGCGGATTGTGAAGAAATTGCCAAGGGACTTGGACATCTTCTCCTTGTTTATGTCCACGAAGCCGTTGTGTATCCAGTATTTCACCGGGACCTTTCCAGTGGCGGCGTGTGACTGCGCTATTTCGTTTTCGTGGTGTGGAAAAATCAGGTCCTTTCCGCCGCCGTGGATATCGAAATATTCACCAAGATATTTTTGTCCCATGGCGGAGCATTCGATGTGCCACCCTGGCCGGCCCTTTCCCCACGGGCTGTCCCATTCCGGCTCTCCTGGCTTGCTTCCCTTCCAGAGCGCGAAATCGCCGGGGTCCTTTTTCTTTTCATCCACCGCCACCCTTGCCCCGGCCAGGAGGTCTTCCACGGTCTTTCCGCTCAGCTTTCCGTAAGGGGAGAATGAGTTGATGTCGAAATAAACGTCGTTTCCGGCTTGGTAGGCATGGTCCTTTTCGATCAATTTTTCGATAATGGAAATCATCTCAGGGATATGGTCCGTTGCCTTTGGCTCAACATCAGGCTTCAAAAGCCCAAGCGCGTCCATGTCCCTGTAAAATTCTTCTATATATTTCTCGGATATTTCACGGCAGGTCTTCCCGTCCTGGTTGGCCTTGTTGATGATCTTGTCGTCCACGTCCGTGAAGTTGCGGACATAAATGACCTCTTCCAGGCCGCCGGTTTTCTGGATGTGTTTGAAGTAACGGTAGATGACGTCGAAGACTATGCCGGACCTGGCGTGGCCTATGTGGCAGAAATCGTATACGGTCACGCCGCACACGTACATCCTCACCTTGCCTTCCTTGATCGGCTGGAAGGTTTCCTTTTGGCGCGTCAGGGAGTTGTGGATTTTAAGGGACATTGAGTTTTACAAAAAAATTACGAATTACAAATTACGAATAAACTCAGCAGGGCTTTAGCCCTGAATATATCTTTGCAAGTCATGGCTAAAGCCGGGTATTTATTTCCGCTTCTCCGCCATGAATGGCGGAGTTATTAAAACCAATATATCAACTCATCCCTGCCTATGCGCACCTGTACACAAACATATGTATTAGGCAGGGCTGAACTATTACGAATTTGTTTCGGATTTCGATATTCGAATTTCGATTTTTAACTGAATTGTGGCTTCCGTTCAGGCGTTGATTATCCTGTCCACTGACACCTGATCCCGCCCCCAAGATTTTGGCATTTGAATTTTGGATTTTATTTGAAATTTGTTATTTGAAATTTGAGTTTTTCCCTTGGCTTTCAAGAAAACTACTCCGCCGCCTCTTCCTCCACCTCTTTCCTGAATTTGCATTCCTTCTGGGGGCAGGCGAAATATTTTTCTCCCTCCTTATGCCTTTCCACGAGAAACGGGTGCCGGCATTGGGGGCATTTTTCCGGGACCGGCTTGTTCCATGACGCGAATTTGCAAGCGGGATATTTGTTGCATCCGTAGAAGGACCTGCCCGCCCTGGACCTTTTTTCAACGATCTCACCGCCGCAGCCTTCCTCCGGGCACTTGATCCCCGTGCCTATGGGTTTAGTGGTCTTGCAATCAGGATATTTCGAGCAGGCGATGAATTTCCCGAACCTGCCGGACTTGATGACCATCCCCGCGCCGCAGGCGGGGCATTTTTCGTCAGTTGGAATATCCGGCGCCTTTGGGGCGGACGATGATTCCGTCGCGCCGTCTGATTGTATTTTCTTGGTGGTTTTGCATTCAGGGTATCCGGCGCAGGCCATGAATTTCCCGAAGCGCCCCCTCTTGATGAGCATCTTTTGCCCGCATTTCTCGCAGACCTCGTCCGTTTCAATCCCTTCCTTCTTGAAATCCTTCATCGCGGTTTCGGCCTTTTCCAGGTCCTTTTTAAAAGGGACATAAAACGCCTTGAGGGTCTCAACCCAACCTGCCTTTCCCTCCTCGACCAGGTCCAGTTGATTTTCCATGTTGGCGGTGAAGGCCGCGTCCAGGATGTCCGGAAAATTTTCAACTAGTTGATCGCTGACCAGGAACCCCAATTCCGATGGGAACAGCCTGCGGTTGGTGTCGAAGACGTATTCCCTGTCCTTTATAAGCCCGACGGTGGCGGCGTAGGTGGACGGCCTGCCTATGCCTTTTTCCTCCAACTCCCTGATAAGCATGGCCTCGGAAAAACGCGGCGGCGGCTGCGTGAAATGCTGCTTTGGGGTTATCTTTTGAATTTTCAGTTTTTCGCCGACGGCGAGCGGCGGGAGAATAATCGTTTTTTCCGCTCCTGTCGCGGTTGCGTCCTGTCCATTCGCTTCCTTTGTTTCCTCTTCTTCCTCAACGTAGATCTTCATGAATCCGGGGAAGGTTATCGTGGCGCCTGTGGCCCGGAAGATATAAGTCTTGGCCTGGATGTCCACTCCAGTCTGGTCGATCTTCGCAGGGGCCATCTGCGAGGAGATAAAACGGTTCCATATCAATTCGTATAGGGCCAACTGGTCCTTGGTCAGGTATTCCTTGATTTCCGCCGGGGGCTTATCCATATAAGTCGGGCGTATGGCCTCGTGGGCGTCCTGGGCGCTTTTCTTGGTTTTATAGACATTAGGTTCCGAGGGGAGAAATTCCTTGCCGAAATTTTTCTCGACAAACCCCCTGGCCCCTTGTATTGCTTCGTCGGAAACGCGGGTCGAGTCCGTCCTCATGTATGTGATCAATCCAACGGACCCTTCCTCCCCCAGTTTGATTCCTTCATAGAGCATCTGGGCGATGGTCATTGTCTTCTTGGGAGAAAATCTGAGTTTCCTGGACGCCTCCTGTTGAAGGGTGCTGGTGATGAACGGCGGGTACGGGTTTTTCTTGCGTTCCTTTTTCTGGACGTCAGTGACCGTGAAGGAGGCGTCCTGGAGGTCGGACAATATCGCATTGGCCTGTTCCTCGTTCCTGACCTCCGCCTTTTTTTCTCCGATTTTATTCAGCTTGGCCTCGAAGGCCGGGGGCAGTTTTCCTTCCAGGGCGGACCAAACGGACCAGTATTCCTCGGGCTTGAACGCCTGGATTTCCCTCTCCCTTTCGCAGATAAGGCGAAGGGCCACGGACTGGACCCTTCCCGCGCTCAGTCCCCTTTGGACTTTTTTCCAAAGCAGGGGGCTGATCTTGTATCCAACGAGTCTGTCCAGGACCCTTCTGGCCTGCTGTGCCTCGAAGAGGTTCATGTCGATCTTTCTGGGGCGCTCAAGGGCGGCCTGCACAGCGGTCTTTGTTATCTCGTTAAAGAGGACGCGGTAGATTTCTCCCTTGGTCTGGTCCTTTATAATGCTTTCGATGTGGTAGGCTATGGCCTCGCCTTCCCTGTCAGGGTCAGGGGCCAGATAAATTTTTTCGGCCTTTTTCGCTGCGTTCCTCAACTCCGCTATGATCTTCCCCTTGCCGCGGATGGTCACGTATTCAGGCTCAAAGTTATTGTCCACGTCCACGGCGAGTTTTTTCTTTGGCAGATCGCGGATATGCCCCACGGACGCCTTTACATCAAACCCCTTGCCAAGAAATTTTTTCAAGGTGGTTGCCTTGGCCGGTGACTCAACTATAACAAGCGATTTAGACATTAATTATTCCTTTGTAAAATGCGTTGACTATGATTATTGAAAGATTTGGTTGCGGCGAAGTTGTGCCGCGGAATGAAAAGAAGGGGCAAAGCCAAAAAAAAGGGCCGCTGGACCAGTATCGAGCGGCCCTCTCCGGTGAAATATTATCGGACTTAATGCAAACGCTCTTGTTTGGGAATTTCATCGAATAAATGCAGCAAATTCCGATACCAATTTTTATATCCGTATTCAGCAAGCACCATTGAACCGATTATCTTCAGTTCCTCCACTCCCACCGCGCTCTCTGAAAACCATTTCATCTTTTCGACAATCTCTTCGTGGATCTCTATATCAATAATTCCAGATGATAAAAGTTTTTGCAAGTATTCAACGGCCTCTGGAGATAAAACCATCCGTTCCTCCAAGGTATATACTCTAACGGAATTTTTTTCGAATATGCAACTCCCATGAAAAATATCCTCAGGGGGACGGAAGAAAGCGTTTCTGTTTTCCTCGCACGGGGCGTTGGCGCCGTCATATAAGGAAGCTTTTTTTGCCTTGTCCGTCCTGCGGTCCTTAGCGCAAAAATCCTTTTCCTCTTCAAGGATTTTTTTCATGATTGAATTCCAAAAGGCTTGGGTTTTATCTTCCATTATTTTTTCCTATAGAAAATATTTTATTTGTAACTGCTCAGCCGCTATGATTTTTTTGCCACTAAGACACAAAGATTCACTAAGATTTAATGCTTAAAATGTTCTTTGTGATGCTTTGCGTCTTGGTGGCGTAGTTGCTTTCTTTTATTAATTGCATTATTGCATAAAATTCAGGAAACAACAAACATTTTTCCGGCCAATTGTTTTATAACCCCTTTGAGTTCCAAAGTCAACAGCAGGGCCGAGGCCCTGCTTGCCGGGATGCGGCTTTTTTCAATAATGGCGTCGATATGGCTGGCCTCTGGATCAATGGCGGAAATGAGCCTTTCCTCCTCTTCCGTGAGCGCGGGCTTTTCGCGGGCCGCCGCCTTTTCCTTAAGAAAGGAACTCTTTATGTAAAACGGCAGTTCCTCGATAATGTCCTCCGCCTTTTCAACAAGCTTCGCCCCTTTTTTAATTAAAAGATTGGCCCCCTTGCTCTTTGGGTTGTTGATGTTTCCCGGCACGGCGAAAACGTCCCTTCCCTGGTCAAGGGCGAATTGCGTGGTAATCAAGGCGCCGCTTTTCTCCCCGGCTTCGATCACCAGCGTGCCAAGTGAAAGGCCGCTTATGATCCTGTTCCTTGCCGGGAAATTTCCCCGGTCCGGTTTCCTGCCCATTGGAAATTCCGAGATAACGGCCCCTTGCTGGATTATCCTGTTCCGGAGCCGGATGTTTTCCGGTGGATAGACGATGCTCAATCCGCTCCCGAACACGGCAAAGGTCCTGCCCCCGGCGTCCATTGCCCCCTTATGCGCCACGCTGTCCACTCCACGCGCCATGCCGCTTACAACCGTTATCCCCTTTTCAGCCAGGCCGGCGGATATTTTCTCGGCCACCAGCTTGCCGTAATGGGAAGGCGACCTGGTGCCGACCACCGCTATTGCGGCCGCGTCCCTTTCCAGGATTTCTCCTTGAACATAAATGACCGGCGGCGGATCGAAAATATTTTTTAAATTTCCGGGATACTCCTTTTCCTCGGAAATGAAGACCTTGGCGTTATTGTTGCGGATGTAGTTATTTTCCTTTTCCGATTCCCTGGAGAGGTTGAACTCCAGTATCGCCCGCGACAGACTTTCCCCTATCCCCTCCACCTGGCGGAGGTCTTTTTCCTTGGCCTTGAAGACGCTTTCCGCTGACCCGAAAAATTTTACAAGCCTATGGAAAAGGGTTTTTCCAAGCCCGGGCACGATATTCAGCGCTATCCAAAAATCCTTCTCCGTCATTAAAGTGGATTCAGGTTAAATTTCAGAGTACGCCTCTAGGCGGCAGGAGTTTTTCGATGAGAGATTGGAGTTTTTCCATGAGGGATTTAAGGAATGAAATTTCCTCTTTTTGCGCTTGAAGGGTGGCTTCGATTTGCGTCAATTTATTCTGCTGATTCCAGAGAATCCGCCCCATGATTCCCATCAAGGAAAGGGCAACGGTAATGAAAAGGCCAAACATCCATTGGAGGATATCGAACCGTTTGTTGATGTCATCAAACCGTTTGTTGATGTCATCAAACCGTTTGTTGGTTGACTCCTTTAAATCATTGATTTGCTGCTGAATGGCTCTCTGTCCTTCATCTAACCTTTTTATCTCCGTCTTTAATTCCTTGATATCGCCCCGCAAATCGGATAAATTTTCTATGATTTCCCTGTCGCTTATCCTAGGCGCCGTTTCCACAGCAAAAGCCGGAGCGGCAAACAGGAACATGAAAAATAAAAATGCCCATGGCCTTTTCATACACCCATTGTATTGGCCGTGATTATCCATGTCAAGGAGTATTTTTGATTTTTGATTTTGGATTTGAAATTTTAAATCGCCAATCCGAATTCAGCTTCAATTGACAATTGGAAATGGCCAACTCCCCTGGCGCCTGGTAATTGATTCTGTCCCCTGCCACTTGATAACTGCCTTTCTGATTACAAATCCGGTAGCCGTTCACTGGTTCAGGGTTCAAGGTTGAAAAAGGGCGTGAATCACGGCAATATTGCAAGGGATTTTTAGGGCATTCCACCTTGGTTATAATGCCGCTCAACAAAAATCTGCGTGGGTACAAACCCGGAACCCTGAACCTGAAACCGTGAACGGGTACCAAATCCGAGACGGGCGGAACGTGAAAAATATCAGCAATTCCCGGTGAAAAAGCGAGATTGCCGCGGCGCTGAAAGGCGCGCCTCGCAATGACATCACGAAAACCATTTTTGCCATTGCGAGCGAAGCGAAGCAATTTCAAGCCCATGCCAATTCACCGGGAATTGCTGGAAAAATATGGAACGACGGGCGGCTACAAAACCCCTTTTGGCGGCAGGAGTTTTTCAATGAGGGACTGGAGTTTTTCGATGAGGGATTTAAGGAATGAGAGTTCCTCTTTTTGCGCTTCAAGGGTGGCTTCGATTTGCGTCAATTTCTTCTGCTGATTCCAGAGTATCCTGCCCATGATTCCAAAGATGGAAAGGGCGACCGTAATGAAAAGACCGAGCATCCACTGGAGGACGTCAAGACGTTTATTGGTTGACTCCTGAAGATCATCAAACCGTCTGTTGACATCGTCAAAGCGTCTGTTGACGGAATTATTCATGTCGTCAAACCGCTGCTCAAGGGCCTTCTGTCCGGCCTTTAATTCTGCCAGGCTTTCTATTATCTCCCTGTCTGATATCCTGGGAGCGGTTTCCACGGCAAAGGCTGAGGCATGGCAAAGGCCAATGAAAAGAAGGAATAAAAAGGCAAGTGTCTTCCTCATGGATCAAGTTTAAACGGAATAGCGAGGGGTGTCAACAGGAAATTCAGATTTCGGATTTCGGATCTTAAATTTTAAATTTTCTTGGCTTGGCCTGCCGCGCTCCGCTTGGCGGCAGGCAGGGATTAAAAATCCAGAAGGCATGGCGTTACAGATTGCAAATCTGTAACGAGCGGAAACTTAAGTCAAAAGCAGACTTGACCACGGTAAATTTGTTCTACCATATCTCACACGCCATTAAGGGTGCAGGAGTTTTTTGTCATGCGCAGGTAATCGAAGACCAACCTGGCGCTACGGTGTAGTTGCCTCATCTTTTGCGCGACATTGGAGACACCTTTGGA
>JACRGO010000162.1 GCA_016212295.1 Nitrospinota bacterium
ATAACGGCCTGTAAAATAGCCATGCCTGTAAATGAGCATAAGCATGGAAGGTGAAATTTTTACAATTTTTTTATCCAATAAAAAAGAATACCTTGTTGATTTAAAAGACTTTTTCTTATTTATGCGTAGGCTCTATAGTCAGGAAAAACAAATTGTCAGGGCCAAGGGAAATAATTCAACGGCTTGTGGATGACAGGACTGGAACAGTCCTGGTGGAATTGATTGACGCCTTGAGCACGAACGTGACCCACTTTTTCCGCGAGGACCATCACTTTAAATTCATGAGGGAAAAGCTCTTGCCCGACCTGGTTAAAAGGAAAAAAGCGTCAGGCGACGCCACCATAAGGATCTGGAGCGCGGCCTGTTCCACAGGCACTGAACCATATACCATAGCCATAGTGGTCAAGGAATTTTTTGATTCCTTCCTGGGATGGGATTTCAAAATCCTGGCCACGGACATCTCCACGAAAGTCCTGGGAATAGGAGCAAAGGGGATCTATTCCACGAAGGACCTGGAGACCGTGCCCAAAACTTATCTTACGCGCTATTTCAGAAAGATCGGCGGGCGTCATGAGGAAGGCGGCTACCAGGTCAACCCGGAGCTCAGGAATCTTGTCACCTTCAGGCGGTTCAACCTGTTGACTCAGGATTATCCCTTTACCAGAAAATTCGACTTGATCTTCTGCCGGAACGTCATGATCTATTTCGACCAGCCCACCAAGAACCAGATCCTTCAATCCATGCAAAAGCATTTGCATGCGTCCGGCTATCTTTTTACCGGGCACGCGGAGTCGCTTGGCCGCGCGGTAAAAGGTTTCAAACACGTGGAGCCGGCCATTTACATCAAAGTTTGATCCGGCGGCTTTTTTTTCCTTCCAGCCACAACAGGCGCGCGGGCATTTTTCGCTCCCTGAGATACACCAGGACCTTCTTGCTGTTCCGATAACCGTTGATCGTTTTTGATACCAGGCCCTTGTTGATTTGCGTTGCCCGAACGATATCCGCCTGCGTGATGCCTTTCTGGAGCATCCAGGTCTTGATGGCGATCCCGTCGCGTATCCTTCCTCTTCTTGTTTTTTTTCTTTCCATAAATTAATGCAAAAAAGATGGAAGCGTGTTATATTGTCTATTTTCAGGCAATAAGTTGCCTATAGTCCATATCTTAAAATATAATGTCGCGGCTTTTCCAGCCAACCCATTATATTAGTTGTCGCACGCATTTTTCAAGGAACGAACAATTATTTTTATAGGATATAGCTTTTAATTATATGTCTTTGCCGGAAAGAATTAAGCGCAAAAGGTCGGGTTTAGGAATGACCCAGCGGGGTCTCGCTAAAAATTCCGGGGTGAGTTATGGGGGAATCCAAGCCTACGAACGGGGCCAAATCCCAAAGGGAGACAACCTCCTTAAGATAGCTCGAGCCCTGGGATGCAGCATGGACTGGCTGATGACCGGTGAAAATTTCATTGGCCGGCCAGGGGAAATGCCGGAAATCCGCCAGAAAAACCCCTCGTACATGGAGGTTGTTAAAAGCAGCCATCTATCCGTCCCTCCCCCTGACCTCGATCCGGAAACAGCGGTTTCCATCCCAAAAATAGAAGCCCGTCTCTCACCGGGCACTGGCTCCTTAACAGCAGGAAGCCAGGTTGCCGGCTATTATTTCTTCCGCAAGGATTGGCTTAGGTCCATTGGGAACCCGAAAGACCTGGCGCTGCTGGAAGTGGCCGGTGACAGCATGAAGCCGACCCTGGAAGAGGGCGACACTGTAATGGTCGACTTGGCCAGAAAGACCATTTCCGGGGCCAATATTTATGCCATAGGCGAGGGAGAGTCCATACTTATCAAGCGCATCCAACCCCTGGTCGGCGGCAAGGTCCAAATAATATGCGACAACCGCGGCCTCTATGCGGCGCAGGAATGGGACCTCTCCCAAAGCCCCATCCCCATCATCGGACAAATCGTCTGGTTCGCGAAAAGGTTAGTGAAGTAAGCGGACAAAGGCGGCCATTTTTTTACTTGCAACCTCCTCTAATCGTTCACGGTCCTTCAAAATGCTACAAAAATTTTGATTCCGCTGCATTGACTGCCAATCGCCCCGGGATTATATTAGGTGAAAAATATATTAGTCATGCGTCATGCGTTGTGCGTCATGACCCATGACCCATGACTCACGACTCATGACTCATGACTAATAAGGAGGGACGGGCCATGAACATATCGCGCGAAACCAAGAATGTATTTCTCTTGTTGACCTTGGTTATATGTCTGCCGCTATACTTCCAGCTCTGGAGGTAAAGGCTACTATTTTATCCATGATGCCTCCAAAGGCTCAAAATCGGAGGTGGGGAATATCTGTCTTTCCGATCCTCTGGCAGGGGAGACTTGCGTGAGCCCCTCCATCTCGGTCATCTATAAAACCACAGCCCTCTCCGGGGACGGCAGATATATATTCTTCATCGGAAGTGGAACAATAAACAACTGCACGGTGGAATTGAATAGCGCTACATGGATGCCTGATGATTACCGCTGGGCATGCCCCGACTGGGGGGACACATACACCGGCAAAGCCAACATTCCCAGGGTAATGAGGGTTTCAGCGGACAATCCCTCCAATAAAGATGAATTAGTGGAGTGGTGGTCTGATGACTTAGATACGCCTGATGATCGTACCGGCGAATTTGCTGGCTATTATCTGGCGGATATGGAAACGGACCACACCGGCAGTCTGATTGTTTTAAGCAAATCCGGCAGTAGATTCTACGAGATCAGGGAAAAAGGCGGGCCGAAACTGGTTTTGAAACTGGCTTTGCAAAATAACGACCTCTGGGGAGGAATAAGCCCTGATGGAAAATGGATGGCCTATTCCGAGAATAATAAGATTGTGGCGGCCTCCCTGGATAAAAAATCCAAATACAGTTTTAAAATCAGCAACAGGTTTAAACTTGACAAGGAAAGCGGGGCAGAGGCATTTCCACTGGATATCAGCGAAAACGCTTCCTGGCTGCTTGCCGGGGGTCTGGTGGACTGGAGGAAGGAAGGCCGCCGATACCAGTTGGCGACTGTCAGGCGCAACGGATCGGGATTCTCCCCTCTCCCCGTGTATTCATACGGCGGCTATCACACTGAGCTTGGGGTCTTCCATTATGATGGAAAATCCATGTCTGACGACGGAAATTCCGTGGCCTTTATCGGGCGCGACAAAAACAAAAAAATGCAACTCTATGTCGCCACCCGCGCCGGGACCTGCAAGGCGTCCAATCTCAATCAAAGGGCCTCCTCTAATTACGATAATCTGCCGGAGGAAGCCAGAAAGATCATGGAGGACGAGTGCAAGACCGACGATATGAAGATAATTGAGATCACCACTCTGGTGGAGAAATGGCTGAATGAGAACATCATTGGCTACGGCGACTTGTCGGGCTACATCATCCCAACCCTGGCCGTCACAAAGGATTTGAAGAGGGGATATGATGTCTTTTCAAACCTCGCCTATGCCCCATATATCAAGACCCTTTCCGCTGAGCTTATGGAGAGCAAGCTCACCTCAAACCTCCTTGAGAAGATGGCCGGTTATTGCAAGAACGGGGACGAGCTTTGCGAAAAGGCCCTTTTAAAAAAGGTCCTTCTTCTTTGCTCTGGCGCGATTGCCCCACCCGGCAAACAGACATATAAAGGATTAATTGACAAGGCGGCAAATAAAGCGTACAAAACGTACGCGGGTGTTGGGGAAACTGCGAAAAATGAGGTGAGAGCGGAGATGGCCAGTGAAATCCTGTACGCGGAAAGCTTCAGCGTCCTTGGTTTTTTTACTGAGGTTGGCGCTAGGATTATCGATCTTATACCGGCCGGGCGAATTCTCAATTTCATTAAACATGGATACCACTTGTTTTCAAGCGCCGATGATGCTTACAGGAACATGGAGGCCAAGGACGTCCGGGTGAAGGAATACAAATACACAAGCGAGCTGGACAAAAAAGAGTATAAGATCACGGCTACGGTCATGAGGCCTCCGGATCAGGCAAGGCTTCAAATCTTCATGGCAAGGAGCGAAAAGCAGGCGGATGGCAAGTACAAGGAGGACGAGAAAAATATAATATTCGAGAACTGGCCTATTTCCATCGCGACCGTCAAAACCATAGGAAAGGAGGAATACTTGGTTTTCGATGGGGGGAGCACCCCAAAGGAGATCTTCGATAATGCGCTGAAATTCTTTCAAGGATTCGAGGAAAAGGGATACACCAAGGCCAGGAACATCGACCGGTATGATTATCTGTAACAGTACAGGAACTTATCGCCCTTCTGGCGGACTGAAAATAAAACACTGCGCGGCTTTGACGCAACCACCTGTCTGTGTACGCCTGCCTGTCGCGTCCGCGACGCAGACAGGGACACGCACAGACATGAAAGAATTGACATCCCCCTGGCCCCCTTTTTAAGGGGGAATATCTCAAAATTCCCCCCTGGCAAGGGGGGATCAAGGGGGGTGTGATTAATATATCTATTTGATTTTAAAAGATTAAAAATGGAAATCCCTATACTATTGAATTAGTGCCTGGGTGGCAGCGAGGCCAATGATTTTTTTTCCTCCAAAAATTCCCTGTAGAGAACTATGTACCTTGGGTTTTCCTCAATGGCCTTTCTGAATGCCTCATCAGCCAGGCCGCGCCGGTTATGGTGGTCGTGTATGATCCCAAGATTGAAATAGGAAGACGCGAAGGTGTGGCTGGGACCTTGAATCCGGACCACCCACAAAAGCGCCGCCACGCAAATGCAATGCGCGAAAAAACTCCTCCTGTTTTCCACGAAAAGGTCCTTCAGTCCCAAAATCCCGGCGGAAGACAGGACCAGCAAAAAGGGAACGGCCGGGAGCCGGTATCTGTCCGTGAGAAAAAGCAACATGGTTGAAAATAAATACACAGCGATAAAGCTCAGCGGCAAGAAAAGAGGCCGAGGGTCCTTTCTGAAAAACCAAACTCCAATTATGGCAAAAGGCAAAAGGTTCCCCCAGATAAAGGGGTTCCACCGGAGATAGGGGTTCAGGGTCTTGAAAAAATCATTATCGCAGTTGTCCGCCGGCTCATATGCCCCCCAGAAGAGGCAGAACTTCTTGATTAAATTTTTCACGAAATGAATAGGGTCCTCCTGGATGTACCGGAAAGTCCTGCCGGTCCAGTACCGGGAAACCTCTTTTTCGCTCAGGCTTCTCCCTGAATCCCTCTCGGCGGCCCTTTGCGCGTCCTGAAACATCTTCATGCTGTTGTTCCTTATCTCCCCGCTGTCATTTCCAATTCCAGTGGCCAGGGGATTGTTGCCGATATAAAAATTAATCCCCATGGAGGAGGAGATAAGTATGAAATCGTGGGTATGGAAATAATTGTCCAGGGTGATGGGAAGGATGGGGACAGCAACGCCCGCTATATACAGACATGAGGACTTTATCCACTGGCGGACAGGGAGCGGCGTGGTCTTGAGAAAGAAAAGGGCGGGGACCACGAAGATGAGGATGTTTGGCCTGGTGACGGCGGAAAGCCCCAGCAAGGCGCCGGAAAACAGAATGAAGCTTCTCCGTTGAACGCAGGCATCGCGCGATTTCAGGAGGAAAAGAATGGAGGAGAGATTGAAAAAAACCGCCAGGCACTCGGCCAATATTTGATTGTCGAAAAAAATAAAAGGCTCATAGGCGGCCATCAAAATCGCGGCAAGAACCGAAACTCGCCTGGGGAAGAGGCGCAGCGCGATGAAGTAGAGAAGGACGCAGCTCACTGATCCGATGGCGACCTGGACCAGCCGGATAAAGTAATAATTGACCTCATGGGGCAGCCGGATAAGGTAATAGAGAAATATTGGATAAAAGGGGGACCTTATGGAGTGGAGCTCTCCCCGTGGTTCCCCGTTGGCCATGGCCACCGCGATCTCAAGATAATTTTTTGAATCCAGAATCGGGGTGTCGAAAAAAGGGGACCGGGAATATTCTATGAGGAAGATCAACCGGAAGGTCAACGCGCCAAGGAAAATAAGCCAGGGCAGATAGCGGCTGGAGCGCGCGTGAGAGGGAGGGTTTGAGCTTAACGCCTTTGAAGAAATCAAGGATTAAAGAATTAAAGAATTAAAATCGAACTTTGAGCATCGAACGTCCAACATCGAAGAAGGAAGTGTGCCATGAGCCATGCGTGGTGCGCTCATGACTCATGACGCATTTCGACGTTAGGCGCTGAATTACCCCTACAACTTCTCCAAAAGCTGGTTGAGTTTTTCCCTGTCCTTTTGTGAAATTCCGCTTGCGTCCTTGCCGGTCTTGCCTGCGCTGGTGGCTTTCTTCAGGGAATCAATGCCGTCGTCAACTTTTTCCTTTAAAAAATCCATGCCGTTTTTTATGCCCGAGGATTTAACTATGTTCTTTTCGGAAAAGGCCCAGGCCGCGAGTTCCCTGGAAACAATTTTAAGCGAGGGGGCGAGGGTGGAATTCCTTATGGAATCGGACCCGAGGACAGGAAACAAGGAAACAGGAATCATGATGAGCGACAGGATCAACACCCCCCTGCAAAACCCGAAGATCAGCCCCACGATCCTGTCCACCATGGAAAGGCCCTTTGCCTTGGATATCAGCTTTCGCAAAAGCCTGCCCGCCAGGTTGACAAGAATGACCGTCACGATAAAGATGATCCCGAAGCAGAGAATTATCCTGGCCTGGGGATTTTTTATGAGCCAATAGAGACGCGCCGCGAAAAACGCATAAGTTCCGCTTGCCATTAAATACCCGATGACATAGGAGGCAAGGGAAAAGCACTCGCGCACAAATCCCCTCAGCACCCCTATTGCCACGCTGGTTCCCAGGGCAATGATTATCAAAACGTCCAGCCAGTTCATGTCTAATAGTATTACTTTAAATATTACAGATTGTCCAGAGGATGCATGGCGCGGCCACGCGCGTTATTTCATTAAAAAACGATAATTGAAACATTCAGCTTAATAATGTTAAATTATTGCATGTCCTTTGTAGATAAAGAACAACCAGTATGCGCGTACCATCCCAACAAGAAGGGGGAGCATACCTGCGGGAAGTGCGGAAAGAAAATTTGTTTTGAGTGCGTCAGCGTCTCTTATGGGAAATATGTGTGCGTGGATTGCGATCCTGATTTCCGGTCCGGTCCGCAAGAAACCGTTTCACTTCCTCCCAAAGGCAATGAGGCCCAGCTCAAGGCCCCGGGCAAGCTGGCCCTTCTTCTTCGAAATCCGAAATATGCCAAATGGATCATGGCCTTTTCCCTTATCCTGTTTTTGGGGACCGCTGTTTATATATTTTTTCTGTTCAAGAATCCTCCTTATGGAAACCTTAGCCTTTACCGGGTGGCGTATTATCCGGTGAAAAGCGAGGGCAAGTCCATAGGACAAATCCTTGAGGCCAAGGGGCTTCGGCCTGAATGGAAGTTTCTCGAAAACCGGTTGACGCAGGACGGAGGTTTTTTTGTTTTTTTTCAAAACCCGGAAGCAACAGGCGTGAAACCTATATGGTTCGTTCTTAACGAGGTCCCGTTCCCCATCAACAAGGATGCGCGGGACCTTTGCAACAGCGAGCTTTCCGAAACCGCCGTTTTCCCGGAGAAGGGACTGGGGGAAGAAGATATAGTTAATTACATATACGGCGAAAAGCATTGATATACTATGGCGCGGTCCGCTAAGACCGAAAGATGTCACCGCTTCCTTCCCTCTTTTTTCCCGTAAACAATAAGCACCGGGTTCAGGCCCTCCAGCATCGTCATCCCCTGGATTCCCTTCGATCTCCCAATGTTGAGGGAAAGTATTTCAAATGTAAGGCCCATCCGCTTTAAGGTTTCCGTGGCGCGTTCAAGATTTTCCAGGGCAATGAGGTTAACGACGAACCTGCCCCCCCCCTTCAGCCGGGAAATTCCCTTCTTTAAAATTTCCTCCATTTTGCCGCCGGACCCGCCGACGAACAACACATCCGGGTCCTCCTCTATCGAATCGAAACATCCAGGCGCGGTCCCGGACACAGGAATGACGTGGGGCATGGAAAAACGCCGGATATTCTTCTTTATGATTTCCAAGTCCTCTACGTTTTTTTCGATGGAATAGACCCTCCCCCTTTCCGCGAAGGAAGCGGCCTCAATGGAAACGGAACCGGACCCTGCCCCGACGTCCCATACTATTGAATCGGGCCGGACCGACATCTTGGATAACGCCACGGCGCGAACCTCCGATTTCGTAATCAACCCGCGTGAGGGCTTTCTTTGCGCGAAGTCCCGGTCCGGCGCCCCGAAGAATGGAAAAGGAGGCTTCCCCTCTTTTTTTCGTATGAGGACAACCACATTAAGCGGGGAGAACTCCATTCCCTTGATCTTTTTCAGCGGTCCCCGTGTTATCCTTTCCTTTTTACCCTCCAGATTCTCGCAAACGAAGCAGGTGAAGACGTCCCCAACGCTATCCAGAGCCAGGGAGGCGATCCTGGCCGGGGTGTTGGAAAGATCGGTCAGAATCCCGATCTTTCCATGCTTTCGAAAGAGAGGGAGCAACCGGCGGATGTCGTCTGCGTGGACGCTGGCCAGCGCGGCGTCATCCCAATTCTCTCCGATTCTGGCAAAGGCCAATTGAATGGAGGACGGATAAGGGAAAAATTCCAGTTGGAACCCTGCAAGGTTTTTGACAAGGTATTTTCCAATCCCGAAAAAAAAGGGGTCTCCGGAGGCCAGGATCGCGACCTTCTTTTTCTTCCCTTCGCTTTTTATGACATCCAGGATGATGGAGAGGTCTTTTTTTATGGGGACCTTTCGCGCGGACGATTCTGAAAAGCAGGCCAAATGCCGCTCGCCTCCGATGAGGACCCCGGCCCTGCCTATCTCCTGAAGGGCGCGGTTTGAGAGCAGTTCCTTTCCCCCGTCGCCCATGCCTATGACTGTCACTAATATTTTTTCTGATAATGGCTTCATTATTCTTGGTGCATTGACACCAACGCCAAAGAATTGATAGATTAAGGTTAAATTTTACAAGAATCTTTATTAATGTTCATGCATGAAGCGCATACTTTATGTCATTAGAACATTATTATCCTGGCGGCAAACCAACGCCTTGTGAATAAAGGACAATCAAGAGGAGTATCATATCAAGTGGTGGACTGGAACCGTTTCAGCCCTGGAGATTTCGAATATGACTTTGAGGCTGCCAAACTCAGCGATATTGTCCGAATTATAGCAGGATGGGAGATATGAAAACAAAATGGAAAGCCATGACAGGGGAAGAAATTGACCGCGCGGTGATTGCACAAGCGGAGGATAAAAACGCGTGGGAAAAGCCCGTGAAAGCGCACAGGGCAAAGTTGACTTCCGTATCGCTTCCAGCGACACTGGCCGCAAAAGCCGCCTTTTTTGCCAGATTGCACCGCGAGACAAAATTGGAAAACTGGCTTAACCGTATCATACAGGAAAGACTGGACATTGAAGAAGCGGCTTTCGCGGATTTTAAAAGAAACTTGTAACAGCATAATAGCGCGACATGGCTTAATACTACTCCGGCAATTATCGGGAATGTCGGAGTAGTATTAAAAAACTTGCGCGGAAAACGTAAATTTCCGAACGTAATAATATAAACTCCCGCCAAGACAAAATTGTCTCATTTCTTTTCAGCCCTGGCCTTCCTGACTATAATCCCTGTCCCCAAAACCGCTGCTTGGGATGACGGCCGAATGGCGCTTTATTTTCCCGTGGTTGGACTCCTGGTAGGCTGTTTGTTATGCGGATTTGATTTTCTGTGCGGGCGCTTCGCCGGGAGTGAAATGCTGGCGATCCTTGACGTCCTTTTTCTTGCCTTTATTTCCGGGGGACTGCACCTTGACGGCCTTGCTGACGCCGCTGACGGCCTTCTTGCGCACAGACCGAGGGAAAAGACCCTTGAAATAATGCGGGACCAGAGAATCGGCGCAATGGGCGCCTTGGCCCTCATCTTTTGCGTTTTAATGAAATACGCGGCGATAAGGGAATTGGTGGAAGGCAATCGCTGGATCTGGCTCCTGGCCGCGCCGGCCTTTGCCAGGACAGCCCAGGTGGCCGGGCTGGCGCTCACGGATTATGCCAGGAAAGACGGGGGAATCGGGGAAAACCTTTTTCAAAGGAAAAAATTCCGCCTGCTTCTCTTCTCACCGGCAGCGGCCGTGATTCCTTTCTTTATAGGTACTGAAGCCGGCATGCAAGCCCTCCTGCTTTTCCTTATTGTAACCGCCGCCTTTTTTTCTTTTTGCGGAAAAAGAATAGGCGGCATGACCGGCGATACTATAGGGGCCTTGAGCGAAATCGTGGAAACATGCGTTTTGGTCCTGGGAGGACTATAGTTGAAAAAAAAGGCGGCGTGCTTTATCATCTAACGTTTGAATACATAGAAATTCATTTTGATTGCGGCCATGCCGCGACATGGAGATTATGTAATGAAAATTCTTATATCGGAAGACAATCCTGATACCAGCATCCTGCTGAAAACCAATTTGTCAAAATGGGGATATGAGGTCCTGACCACCGAGAACGGTGAAGAGGCGTGGAAAATCATGGAAGGGGAAGATCCCCCGCCGCTTGTTATCCTGGATTGGATGATGCCGCGAATGGACGGGCTTCAGGTCTGCCGGAATATACGTCGGCATCAAGCAAAAAGACCCGTCTATGTCATGCTTCTCACCGCCAAGGACAGCCAGGAGGACATTATTGAAGGCCTTCAAGCCGGCGCGGACGATTTTTTAACCAAGCCCTTCAATCTTGATGAGCTGAAGGCGCGAATCGAGGTCGGGGAGCGCGTAACAAAGTATCAATTGGAATTGGCGAACCGTGTGAATGAGCTCCAGGACGCGCTCCTGGAGATCAAAAAACTTCAGGGATTTCTTTCCGTATGCGCGTATTGCAAGAAGATCCACGCGGACAAAAAACGGTGGGAACCTATTGAGGTCTTCATAAGCAGGCATTTGAAAGACACCAAATTCAGCCACACTATCTGCCCCCCTTGCTATGAAAAAAACGTGGAGCCGGAATTGAAAAAACTCAGGGAAGAGCAGGAAGAGGAGAACAGGAAGAAAAATTAAACCGGAGTTCAGCGCCATTTCTTGCCCGATATCAGCATTCACTTACAATAAAAAAAATCCATGATACTCTTGACGAACGATGACGGCATCCGGGCCCCGGGATTGCGCGCGCTGTATGAATCCATAAAGGAAGTGGACGAGGTTTGCGTCGTTGCGCCGGAAACCGAGATGAGCGCCGTGGGACACGCCATTACCCTTTCCGATCCCTTGAGGGTGAAGGAAATCATGAAAAACGGGGGCTTCTTCGGTTATGCGGTCAGCGGGACGCCTGCGGACTGCGTAAAGATCGCCCTCAAAGCGATTTTGAGAAAAAAGCCCGATATGGTCCTGTCCGGGATCAACCAGGGGGCGAACGTGGGAACGAACGTTATTTACTCCGGCACCGTCTCAGCCGCCACAGAGGGGACCATTTTAGGTATCCCATCCATAGCCATTTCCTTGGACAGCTTTGTGGACACGGATTTTTCAGCGGCCGCCGCCTTCGCCAAGAGGCTGGTTTCCCAGATAAGAAAAAGGGCGTTCCCGAAAGGCACGCTTTTAAACGTGAACGTCCCCAGTGTGCCTGCTGACCAAATCCAGGGCGTTGAGATTGTCCCGCAGGGAAAATCCAGGGTGGTGGAGACATTTGATAAAAGGGTGGACCCCCGGCAGCACACGTATTACTGGCAGGCCGGCGAGATGGTGATAATGGAGGAGGACGAGGGCACGGACTGCTGGGCCTTGCGCCACAAAAAAATCTCCATCACGCCGATTCATTTTGATTTAACTGATTACGGCAACATGGATTTGATCAGAGGCTGGGAAATTGGGGCTTGATTAGAAACTAAGAAGCCCATTGACACACCCCGGCCTTCGGCCACCCCTCTCAAGAGGGGAATTTTTAAGAGGAGAAATTCTTCAGTCGCCGCTGGCATGATTTCCAGCGGCTTGCCGCGATTCCTTATTTTTAAATCTCCTCTTGACAGAGCCCCGCCATCCATAAATTCCCCTCTTGAGAGGGGTGGCCGAAGGCCGGGGTGTGTCAAGGATTTTGACGGATGTCAGCAAGATAGCCTGACGGGCATGATTTTTTCACGACAGTTTTTTACTCGCCTATTCCGGGAATTCATGGCGCTCATTTTATTTCTTGCAATGAAAAAAAAGTTGTACTCTAAACTTGTCCTGTTTCTCCTTGTGTTTCTCTTCCTTTTTTTGAATGGCAAGGGCGAGGGGGCCAAGGAGCCGGGTCCAGAGGAGCTTTATAAGGATGCCCGCCAGGCATTTTACTCCCATAAGGATTCCGGAAATCCCTCCAAGGACCGGCGGGCATGGGTTGAAATAGCCGCGCTGTTCAAAAAGGTATACGAACGTTTTCCAAAATCCCATCGCTCCGATGACGCCCTCTACACCCTGGCCAGAATCCACGGCGATCTTTTCACGAAATATAAAAATGAAAAGGACGTGGACGAGGCCCTGTCCTGTTTCACGAAACTCACCACTGAATACCCTTCCAGCCGGCTGGCGGACGATGCCCAGCTTCAAATAGCGGAAATTTTTCTGAATGAAAAAAAGGACGGCAAAAGGGCGTTGGCAGCCTACGAAAAGATACTTGAACTCTTTCCGGAAGGAGACAAGCTGAACGAGGCGAACAAGATGATCGCCTTGCTTAAAAAGGACGTCCCCAAGGAAGCCAATGGGGAAAAGAACCTGGTACGGGTCAACGCCATACGGCATTGGTCCAACCCAACATACACGCGGGTGGTGATAGATCTGGCCTCGGCCCTGGAGTTCAAGGAAAAAAAATTGAGCGGCCAGGACAAGATCTATATCGATTTATATAACGCGGTCCTCCCGGAGGAAATAATCAAAAATGTTATCTCCGTGCAGGACGGTCTTCTGAAGGAGATCAGGGCGAGCCAGTATAAACCCGGCGTGGCCAGGGTAGAGTTCGATGCAAAGAACTTCCGGGACTTCGAGGTCTTTTCCTATGAAGACCCTTTCCGCGTGGTCGTGGACATCCGCGGGCACGCCAAACCCCAAAATGCCGCCCCGGAAAAAGTCACGGCTTCCGCTCCGCTCCCCCTTGAAAAAACCGCTGCCTCATCTCCGCTTACCCCTGAAAAAACCGTTGCCTTAGCCCCGCTTCCAACCGAAAAAGCCGCACCCGAGGCGCACACGGCGCCCCCTCCCGAACATTCAATTGAAACAAAACTGTCCCAGCCCAACCCCCTGGACGTCAAGCGGATCGTCCTCGACCCGGGCCATGGGGGAAAGGACCTTGGGGCCACGGGATATCATGGAATCCAGGAAAAGGAGATCGTCCTGGACATAGTAATGCGCCTGAAAAAAATCCTGCTTGAAAAACTCTCATGCAAGGTAGTGACGACCAGGGACACGGACGTGTATATCCCCCTGGAAGAGAGGACCGCCATCGCCAATACCTCCAACGGCGACATTTTTATTTCAGTCCACGGAAACTCCGCTCCGAGAAAGGAAGCGTATGGAATTGAGACTTTTTTCCTGAGCAACGCCTTGAGCGAAAGGGCCATGCAAACCGCGTTACGGGAAAATATGGTGGCCACCAAGGAAATGAGCGACGACCTGCGTTTCATCCTCTCCGATATGCTTGCAAACAACAACATGAAGGAATCCAGCGAGTTGGCGGGCATGATCCAGAAATACATGGTCCAGGGGCTGCAAAAAAACTATACTAAAATCAAGGACCTGGGGGCGAAGGGCGGGCCTTTTTACGTCCTGCACGGCGCCAACATGCCGAGCGTCCTGGTGGAGGTCGCCTTTTTAAGCAATCCCATGGAGGCCCAAAGGATATTGGACCCGGAATACAGGGACAGGATCGCCCTGGCCTTGTATAGCGGAATAAAACAGTACATACAGGAATTCAAATTCGCCTTTAAATCCGGGGAATAAAATATCTTATGAAAAATCTATGGGCTCCGTGGAGGATGGAATACATCAATTCAAAAAAAAGGGTGGGGTGCGTGTTTTGCGTGAGGGACCTTGGCGGGGAGGACGAGGAAAGGCGCGTGGTTTACAGGGCCGGACATTCCTTTGCGATCATGAATATTTACCCATACAATAACGGCCACCTCATGGCCGCGCCTTATGAACACGCGCCGTGCCTGACCAGGCTCACGGACGAAATCCTGCTGGACTTATTCAAGACAACCCGCCTGTGCGTAGAGGTTTTGAGGAAGGTTTACAATCCGGAAGGCTTCAATACCGGCGTCAATATCGGCGCCGCGGCCGGGGCAGGATTTGAGGAACACCTCCATGTCCACGTTGTGCCGCGCTGGAGAGGGGACTGCAATTTCATGCCGGTGCTGGCGGACACCAGGGTGCTTCCTGAGCACTTGGACGTAACTTATAAAAAAATAAAAGCGGCCTTTGAGGAAACCGGGCGAGAAGAGCAGCGTCAAAAACACTTTGCTCACCGGAAACCGGATTCCCCGGCGAGATAGTGAAGATGGTTGCTACTTCCTTTCAATGTGGTTCCCGTCGTTAAATTCCATTCAAAATCCACTACTGTCCCTTTAAAATTGCCCTGACGTTATTCCTGCTTTTATCTTGCCCTTAATTGCATTTTTTTACCATTGTCTGGTATTGTATTGACTATTTTTTGAGGAGAATAAAATTCATGCTCATCTGGGGCCAGGAATATAGCGTCAATAATATCATACTTGATGACCAGCACAAGAAGCTTTTCATGATCCTGAACAAGATAGCCAGCGTCATCCAGCAAGGGACCAGCCATATTTTTTATCCTTTAGTCATAGAGCTTGAATCCTACACCATCTTCCATTTTTCCATGGAAGAGAACGAGATGGAGGAAGCCGGGTTCCCAGGTCTCGCGGACCACTGCAAGGAGCACCAGAAATTCAAGGCCGAATTAGCTAAATTCAAGGAGAAAGCCTTTGATCTCGATGCAAAGGCCCTGATGGAAATGCATGAATATTTGAATGATTGGATAAAGAACCACATACTGGTCCAGGACAAAAAATACGTTCCTTACATTACCAAAGCCAAAAACGAGGACGATTATTAAGCATCTCCGCAGGTGAAGAGACATTGCGCCTTTTTTGAAAATTTCAAATATTTTTGGCTAGCGTCCCGTCAATTTTTTGTTTCCCCCTCCCCGCCCCAACTCTCTGATTTTACAAGTAATTCCTTGGAATAAATATTGCATTAAGTCCTTACACAGTCTCCTCCGGCTGCTTATGACAAAAATCCGCCGGACTCGCGAACTTTCTGTAAGAGCAAAAACGTGCATAAAAACAGCATAACCACCCATAAAATACCCCTCCTGTTTCTGGCAGGCTGCTTTTTTCTTCTCTCCACGGCTGGATGCGCCGGCCACTCCGCTGTTGTCAGCAAAGATTTTCATCCTGGTGAAAAAGCGGAGTGGGCGGCCGTCCTACCCTTTTCCGTGGAAAAAGGATTTGAAAACGAATACGAAATTGAAAAAATTCTCAGGGCGCGGTTTTTCGAGACCTTCTCCTACCTGGGCTATCTGGACAGGAACACGGAAGATATAGACAGCCAATTAAAAAAACTGGGGCTTTATGATCCTGCGGACAGGGACAATAATCTCTCTCCACAAAAACTGGGCGAAATGTTAGGGGCGGATTTCCTGATTTATGGGGACGTCAAAAAGGCGCTCAATTCCAACGGGATATTTTTCTCGGAGACCTTTATCTCTGCAAACCTGAAGATGGTGGAGACGAAAACCGGGAAAGTGATCTGGGAAAAGAAACATGAGGAATCCGTGTTGTCCAGCATCATAGTGCCGGAATCAGCGGTGAAAATGATAGAGGACAAGGCGGAACACGCTGACACTCAAAAGATACTGAACACCATAGCGGAAAAATTCTCGAGGGAGGTTGTGGAAACCATACCGGACCCATCCTCCAAATTGGCCGCAGACATCCGGTTGCCGGAGATCCAGGCCATGGACGTCAGGATTGAAAAAACAGGAGGGGATGAAAGCCCGCTTTTAAGGGTTGCAATGGCCGGTGCCCCCGCGATGCTGGCCGCCTTCGACATCGGAAATTGGAGGACCAATATTCCGATGGAGGAGACCTCACCGGGAAATTATGAAGGAAGTTATACTGCGCTGCCCGGCGAGAGCGTGAAAGACTGCCTGGTGGTCGGCAAGCTGAAGGACAAGGACGGCACTGTCGGCACCAGGATATTCCGGAAGCAGCTTGTTTCTTTAAAATTTTAAATAGGTGGCAACTTTAATGATCGACACGATTTTATTCATAGCAGGGATCTTCTTGGTTTTGACCATTGAGGTCTGTTTGTTGTTTTTAATAGGGGACTTGGAATTTCCTAAAGGAAATACATAAAACTTGGCTAAAAAAACAAAGTTTTATGAAATTCCAAATCTCAATTGTTAAATAACAAATAAATCTCAATAACCAAAATTACAAATGACAAACAAGGAAATGTAGTTGTTTTGGGCATTCAGTAATTGCAATTTGTAATTTATTTGTCATTTGCTATTTGTCATTTGGGATTTTGTTTTCCCTTTGGTTGCGGCCAAAGGCCGCGCCATGTTATACGCGTTCTATTAAAAAAGCTGCTTTTTTAAAGATTAAAATTGGAACTCCTGTGCTATTTAGAAATAAACACCTTATCTCCATTTTTATCGCGTCCCTGTTCATGGGGTGCGCAGGCGCCAAAAACGCTATTATTTCCGGAAACATGACCGGAAACGTCAAGGACCCCAAAATACTCAGGATCGCTATTTTGCCATTCGAAACGGCCCACGGCGGACAGGAGGAGAACAGCGAGTACCTCAGAAAACAGGTCTTCATCAACCTCAAGAAGGGCGGATACAATCTGGTTGAGCGATTCGTAGTGGACGGCGCCTTGAAAAAAAACGACTGGAATTATCCCTACCTGAAGGAAGTGGCGCCCCAGAGGCTCGGCGAGGCCCTGGGAGCTGACGCCATTATTTACGGAAAGGTGTCGTGCTGGGACAAATCCTATCTGGCGGTGCATTCCTCCATCACAATAGGGTCCGGGATCAAACTGGTGGACGCCAGGAGCGGGGAAATATTATGGGAGTCGGATTACAAAAGGACGGATTTCGATGGTCTGTTTAAAGTCCCCACAGGCATCACCTCCGCGGCCCTCTCGCCAATTCTCTTCATCACTAAAAAAGAAAACCAGTTCAGGCTGGCCAATGATGTGGCCAGGGAGATGGTTTCCTACCTTGTGGACCCAAAAAAAATCGATTCCCCTCCTCATTTCAAGAAACCGGTGCTGATCGCCTCCACGGGAAAGGCCTTGGAAGAAATAAACAAGTGGGCGCCTGCTGAAAATCAATCCGCCTCGCTCTTCAATGAGAAAAAGCCCGCTACACGGAAGGCCGCCAACTCCAATTCAGGAAACAGGACGCCCTTATTGGACGGGAAGACATATACAATCCAGGTGGGTTCCTACAAACAAAAGGGCGTAGCGCGGGGACTGATGGACAGGCTCCGCGTGGACAACCTGGACGCCTTCATCTCCGAGGCCAAGGTGAAAGACCGGACATGGTATCGAGTGCAGGTCCGGACTTTCAACTCCATAAAGGAGGCTGAACGCTTCGCAGCGGAAAGCATGGCCTTCAAGGGCCTGCGCTTCTTCATCACGCCCTTTCAAGGTACTTCCGAAGTCCCGGTGGGCTGATAATATTCGACTTGGCTTTTATCAGCTAAACACACTAGTCTTTCCATTGTTTAACGATATCAGTCGAACTTTTATTTTATTTGAAACCACAACGCCAACCATTGACTACGACCTTGAACTCACAAGGAAAATCAGGAAAATTTCCAATGCTAAAATAGCTATAGCGGGCGGGCGCGCCACCACCTTCGCCGAGGAAATCCTCACCGGCTCCAGCCAAATAGATTTCGTTTTCAGAAATGAATACGAGATCAGCTTCAGGAACATGATATCCGCTTTATCTGAGGGCCGGGGCCTTGAATGCCTGAAAGGCTTTTTCCTAAGGAGGGAGGACGGCTCAGTGCTTTCCCTATGGAAATATATTTTGACGACGACACCTTTGCCGGCAATAAAAAACACGCGCTGGAAACAACCAGGGAGATAATCCGGCGGGATTTGCGGATACCCTGGTCGCGCATAGGCGACGCAATTGTGACCGACACGGAAATGATTTCCATGATGGCGGAAAGCGGCTGCGTGGGGATGAAATCCGGTGTGAAAAAAATTAATGCCGGAGGAGGGTAAAAAGAGGTATTTAAAACGGCAGTATACAATTAAGTTTCCCGGCTGGTCTTGCCGGCAAAATAGCAGGAGAAACCAGTGGAAATTCTAATCGGCTTCCCTGATTATGTACTTTTCTCGCCTTTGGCTGCTTGGGTATTCTCGGACAGCCTGTTGAGCCTTGACATTCATTTACTAAGATTAATGTTTATCTCAAAAAGAATTATCCCGTCCTTTGAATAAATTTCGTTAAGCACTCCAAGCCGTTTTTGATTTTCCATGAACCGGTTGAATTCCTTGTATTTTTCAAAATCTTTTTCCAATATCTGAGATTCCTTTTCGGTAAGGACATGCGTCACTCCCATTTTCATTAATCTGTCCATCACGGAAGCCTCCCCGCCTATCTTGCCATCAGCGCCGAACACCTTGGCCTCAACCAAATCCACAACCGCGCGGTCGCAATGATAAAAATGTGTGTCCGGGAAAAGAATTTTGGCGTCCTGCCGTAAACTTTTATTGATAAACACAAAGGAATCGTACCATTCCAGCGCGTGGCTGAACCTTCCATTGACCTGGCTTCGAATGTATTGGTCCCGGCCAATGGCGCCGGACACAAAAGGAAGGCTTTTCCATTGAATCAACCCATTTCCAAGGGTGATTACTCCTATCCAGAGAATGGCCGCAAATTTGAGAATATTTCCCAGAAGCCGCTCTTTTCTTGAAATTTCCACTGCCACGGGAGTCAAAACAATGCTCGTGATCCCTAACAGCACTAGCATGAACCTTGCCTCCGGAGTCTCCAAAAACCAGAAGAGAAGAAAAAACACGGAGAAGGTCACAAGAAAAGACAGGAAAGGGGGTCTTTGAATTTTAACTATAAGGGGTAACGGCAAAAGGGCCAGAAAAAAAGGGTTAAGAGGTGAACTGTGAAAGAGCTGCGGACTAACTATTATATTCCAGGGAAAGGAGATGAAATCCAAAAGGCCGGTCCCTGTTTTTCTCCATTGCGGCCCCTTGAACATTCCCGCCGTGTAGGCCAAGGCTTCATTTTTATTTCCAAAATATTCCTGGAAAAAGGGCCATATTGGATTTCCAAAGGCCCATATACTTTTCAGATAATATGGCGATTCAACCAGGAACGCGATGGAAGCAAAAGCCAAGGTCCTTTTCAAGACAAAGGAAAGGGATTCCCCCTCACGTAGCAGCAAAAAAACAATGATGAAAAAAAAGATGCAGGCGATAACCGGCGCGAATATTTTGATTTGAGCGGCAAAGCCGCAGAAAATGCCGGCCAAAAAAAGGGGTTTACGGTCTTCGTTATTTTCCTTAAAGGAAACAAAATACCGGTATATCAACAGAAACGCCAAAAGGGCGTAAGCGTTCCAGGCCATATCCACCCACGCCATGCTGGACTGTATAACCACGTCCATGTTAAAGAAAAAAAACAATACGCCGCCAAAGGACACCCAAGTACTTTGATGGCTTCGGGCAAGAAGATAAATTCCCCCAAGCATAATCCCCAGATAATAAACTGAAATCAATTGCGTCAATATATCCGAAGACAGCAGCATGCAGAAGGCATAAAGCAATTCCACGTGAAGGCATGGATAGTTGGACGCCTGGACGTTGGAGAGGAAGGCAAAGCCATGATTTTGGATATAAAGTTTGGGAATCAGAAGGTGGACGTTTGTGGCGTCGCTCAACGTCGGGGGAGTGGAGGCCCCTATGACTATCAATAACAGGTTAAAAAAAAAGGCCATGCCGCCAAGCTTCACCGGCAGGGGGGCCTTTTGCCATGATTCCTTCCAGGAGAGCGATTCAAGCCATAAGAATGCTTCCCGCAGCCGGCCAAAACAAAGCGCCAATGGAAGAACTAAAATCAAGAAACAGATAGAAGGATAAAGCCCCTGGACCGCGCCAAGGAAAAATATAACGTTGGAAAACGCCCCAAGACCCAGGGCAAGAGAAAAAATGGCTTGCTCACCTTTGCCGTGAAAGCAAAACCCAAAACGGTCTAATATTTCTAATCCAAGGGATAGAGCAGACAGGAAAAAGAGGCAGAGGACCAGATAATTATATGGAAGGGAATCAATCATATTGAGAACATGGCTTAGCGAATTTATCGCGCAGCTTTGGGTTAATTTTTCATACAGATTTAAATACCCTAAATTTTACTCTACAATGTATATTTTAAACAAACACTTTGGCCTGATAAGCCTTTAAAATCAATAGGATGAAAGGGCCGGCGATTTTTTTTAAATTCACGATTAGGGGCATTATCCGAATAATAGGCATTGTTATGTGAACTAAATTTAGATTTTTATTTTTAAAATATTTTACGTAGTATTTTTACTCTCAGTCCCATTATATTCTGAATATCAGTAGGTTGAACCACAAAAATATATTGCGGAAGCTTATATTATTACGTTCCGGAATTTGCGTTTCCCGCGCAAATTTTTCAACCGCTTCTTGGGTGTTGCCTGCGCCGTTGATTTTAAAAATCGAAGCCAGCCGTTTGTTGTAACAAAAAAAAACTTGTGATAGCATCACAAAAGTATGTCCTACCAGGTTATAGCCAGAAAATGGAGGCCGAACACCTTTGAGGAGGTGGTGGGCCAGAACCACATAGTCCAGACCCTGCGGAACGCCATCTCCATCAGCCGCATCGGCCATGCGTATCTTTTCGCCGGCTCGCGGGGAGTGGGGAAGACCAGCACGGCCAGGATCTTCGCCCGCGCCATCAACTGCAAGGACGGTCCCAGGCCTGACCCATGCAATGAGTGCGAGTCCTGCCAGGAAATCCTGGCGTCGAGGAGCATGGACGTCATCGAGATCGACGGCGCGTCCAACACCTCAGTGGACGACGTCCGGGAGCTCAGGGAAAGCGTGAAGTACGCCCCCGCCAAGACGAAATATAAAATCTACATAATCGACGAGGTCCACATGCTCTCCAAGAGCGCCTTCAACGCCCTGCTCAAGACCCTGGAGGAGCCCCCTTCCCATCTCATCTTCATCTTCGCCACAACCGAACTTAACAAGGTCCCGGAGACCATCCTCTCCAGGTGCCAGTATTTCGAGTTCAAGCAAATAGGCTCCGCCGACATAGTGAAGCAACTCAACCTGATCGCCAAAAGCGATGGCATTGAGATAAGCCTGGACAGCCTGAAACGCATCTCCCACGCGGCTGAGGGGAGCCTGCGTGACGCGGAAAGCCTGCTGGACCAAGTCATCTCCTATTCCGGAAAGCGCGTGGAGGACGGGCAAATAACCTCCCTCCTTGGAATGGCCGGGCAGGACTTGATAGGAAAGGTAGTTGACAAAATAATCGACCGCGACTCAGAGGGGCTGCTGGCCCTGTACCAGGAGGTCATCCAGAAGGGGCAGGATATCAGGATGTTTTGCCGGGAATTGCAGGAATACCTCCGCAACCTGGCGATAGCCAAGGTGTCCAGGGACCCTAAAAAGTTGATCGATCTTATGGAGGAGGACCTCTCATTTTTAATGAAGCAGGCTGAAAGGATAGAGGTGGAGGAAATCCAATACCTTTTCAACACCCTCCTTAAGATAGACTACGATTTGAAATCCTCTCCGGCCCCGTCCCTTGTCCTGGAGATGGCCCTTATACGGATGAGCAGGTATCAACCAGTGCAACTGCTGGAAGATATCATGAAAAAACTGTCCTCAATCGACTTGGGGGAGAAAACCGCAAGCCCTTCTCGTTGCGCGGCCCCGGCAAAGGCCGGCGTGAAAGAGGCGGCGCCGGAAGAAAAGGCCCCTGAACGCGAGGAGAAAAAAAGCGGCCATGCGTCCGGCCCGGATGTTTGGGAAAAAATTCTTGAAAGGGTCCGGGGCAAAAAGGAACCCCTGCATAGTTATATGGCTTCTGGCACGGAAATGGTCCAACTGGACAGCGCGGTCCTACGGATCGGGTGCCGGGAGAAGTGGATACAGGAAAGGCTGAAAACACAGGAAAACACCGCCGTCATTCGCGAAGCTATCCTGGAGGAGCTTGGCTCCCCAAGGGAAGTCCGGCTGGAAAGCATTGAAGCCGCGAGCGCGGCCCAGGAAGTTCCAAAGGGAAAAGAGGAAACTTTTAAAGAAAAAGAGGCGCCGCAGAAGATGCCTGCCATTGAGGAATCATCCACCCCAAGGATCATCCAGGAAGCGGTTCAGATTTTTAACGGAACGATAATATAACAAGGAGGAAAGGCAATGAAGGGATTAGGAAATATAATGCAGCAGGCACAGAAGATGCAAGCCAGGCTTTTAGAGATTAACAAGGAGATGGAAAAAAAGACCGAGGAGGCGTCCGCCGGCGGAGGAATGGTGAAAGCTGTCGCAAACGGTAAGGGAGAGCTGGTCTCGGTGTTAATCGAGAAGGAAATTATTAACGCGGACGAAAAGGAGATGCTGGAGGATTTGGTCCTGGCCGCGGTGAATGAGGCCCTAAGGAAAGTCCAGAGCATGAAGGAAGAGGAGATGAAAAAATTAACCGGGGGCATGAAAATTCCCGGAATGCCTGGTATTTTTTAATATGAGCTCCCATCCCACCGCCTTCCGGAACCTCATGGAGGAACTGAAAAAGCTGCCGGGAATAGGACCGAAGGCAGCGGAGCGGTTGGCTTTTTATTTGATTCGGGACGGAGGGGAGAGCGTGGAACGCCTCGCCAGGGCTCTTCTGGCCTTGAAGGAAAAGATACGTTGCTGCTCGGTATGCTGCTCAATCGGAGAGTCGGACCCTTGCGGGATCTGCTCGGACCCGAATCGCGACCAGGGAGTAATTTGCGTTGTTGAGGACCCCCAGGACCTTTTCGCCATCGAACGCGCCAGTGAGTTCAAGGGGGTTTACCATGTCTTGATGGGCGCGATTACGCCATTGGAAGGCATCGGGCCAGAATCGCTGAAGATAGCCGAGCTCCTGGCAAGGACCGAAAAGAACCCGCCCCGTGAAATCATACTCGCCACCAATCCCACCATGGAAGGCGAAGCCACGGCTGTTTATCTGGCCAGAAAATTGAAGGGGAGAGGATTGAAAATCACAAGGATCGCCAGGGGCCTTCCCATAGGCGCGAACCTTGAATACGCCGATGAAATAACCCTGATGAAATCCTTTCAGGGAAGGACGGAGCTTTGAAGGGAGTGATAATGGCGCTTCAAGGGGCGGGATGATCACTTACCTTGTTCCGGTGCGGCGTTGTTCTGGGCGTGGCCGAGGTATCGTTCGTATTTAAAGGAAGCAGGCGGTTTGGCGTTCGGGTCCCTGGTCCATAAGAAATAAAAAATAAGCCCTATTACCAGGAAATTCACCACCATCCCGAAAAAGACCAGTCCGCTGTGCAGCTTCCTTCTGAATTCCTGTTTTTCCGTTTTTTCCGGCATGGCTCTCAAATGAATTTTTTATCGTAGCAGACCCTGTTTCGCCCTTCTTCCTTCGCCCGATAAAGGGCGTCATCAGCGGCTTTCAATAATTCGTCCGGGTGTTTGTAATTCTGGTTTTGCAGGGACGACACGCCCAGGGACACGGTGACTGACCTGTTCCTGGCGCCATCTGTAACCTTCAAGGTCTTTTCCACCTTCCTGCGGATCTTCTCCGCCAGCTTGATACCGCCCAGCAGGTCCGTGGCCGGGAGGGTGATCACGAATTCCTCGCCCCCGTAACGGGCGGCAAAGTCCGCCTCCCGGATGCTGGAAACAACGACTTCTGAAAACTGCTTGAGCACGACGTCCCCGGCCTGGTGGCCGAAGGTGTCGTTGATGGACTTGAAGTGGTCGATATCGGCCATGATGATGGTGAAGGGCTCGTGGGAACGCACGACCCTGGCGAAGTCCTTTCCCATGCGGTTGTCCAGGAATTGCCTGTTGTATAGATTGGTCAAACTGTCAGTCACGGAAAGCGTTTCAATCTTTTTGTACAGTTGGCAATTTTCTATTTTGTTCGCCAGGATCTGGCAGATGGATATGGCCTTTTGCTGGTCGTAAACCGAGAAATCACTCCCGTCCTTTTTGCTGGTCAGGTTCACGATCGCCAGGACCTTTCCCTCCACCATCAGGGGCAGGCACATGAACTTGGCGTCCTTGTATCTCTTCCCGGTTTTAGCGTTGTACAAGTCGGAGTCCTTGAAATTGTTTTCCACAACAACTTCCTTCCTGTCCAACGCCTTCTTCATGATAGGGGAGTCTTCCACCTTAATGGCAATGGCCTTCTTTTCCAGGGACGCGGGCTTTGCGACCTCCAGGACGAATTTATCCGAGGCGCTGTCATAGAGCCAAACCGAGAAGCGCTCCACGTCCTCGAAAATTTCCGAGAAATACTTTTTGGTTATGGACATGACCTCCT
Source organism: Nitrospinota bacterium (assembly GCA_016212295.1). GTDB lineage: Bacteria > Nitrospinota > Nitrospinia > JACRGO01 > JACRGO01 > JACRGO01. The sequence continues at coordinate 24,625 of JACRGO010000162.1, forward strand.
GGAGGTTTACGAGCTTGGTGATATTCTCGAAAAAATCGTTGGTGAGGGTGGCGGTGCGGAGGTATTCGGTCAGGATGTTGTTGGTTTCCCTCAACTTGTCCTGCATTATTTTCGTCTGAAGGTGGGACTTGACCCTGGCCTTGAGTTCTTCGGGATTGAAGGGCTTGGTTATATAATCAATGGCCCCCTTGCTTAGCCCCAGTATCTTGTCCTTGGTGTCTATCTTGGCGGTTATGAAGACTATTGGAATGTCCTTTGTTCTGGAGTCGGCCTTCAGTCTTTCGCACACCTTGAATCCGTCTATATCCGGCATCATGATGTCCAAAAGGATGATATCGGGATGGTTAGCATTGGCCAGGGCGATACATTCCTCGCCGCTATAACTTTTCAAGAGAAGGTAGCCGTCCTTTTCCAGTATGCTGGAGACGAGGAGGACTATATCCGGGGCATCGTCAGTTACCAGGACGGTCAATGGTTTTTCCACCTTGGGTATGATCTGTTTCATATCATTTCCGGTTTGGCCGTTTTTCTGGAAAGGCCCTGTATTTGTATCAAATTTTAGCAATTATCGCTCCGGCTATCAAATTGTATCGCAAAAATCCAATGCAAAGCCACAAAAGGCAGGGTGAATTTGTTCTTTTCCCTATCTCACTGATATATAAGAGAGAACCATCGACTCCTGGACATTGAACCGCGAATGGGGTATAGTGTTCTTCATTAGCGTCTAATCTTGGAGGACAGTATGGACATTAAACAAAT
>JACRGO010000163.1 GCA_016212295.1 Nitrospinota bacterium
ACGTTTAGTGGAATACCAACGTTTACAACACCATTTTTTAATATAAAGCTACTGAAAAAAAGCAAAAAATAACGATAAAGCCACCGCACTCGGAGTTCAATGAGTTTTCTCCAAGTTTTTAGGAGCTAACTGGATAGGCATATTTTCTTTTTTTCTTCAATTTGGCCTCCTAAAGGCGGAACTACTAGCCGTGAACCTAAATATTCCGGGTGTACGCTGAATCAAAGGTATCTTTGAGAGTGCATTCAGCTTTTACCATTTTCGGGATTATTATTTGAACATCTTATGTTTACAATCTACTACAAGCGTAAACGCTCAAGCAATTTTCTCTATAATTTTGATTTTCAGAGCCCTTCCGGCAAACCTTTTTTTATTATCAATGGGGTATGCCACGAAAACTGAATACGATCTTTCGAAAATGAAGTCTCGCAAAAATCCTTATGCGGCAAAATTTAAAAAGTCCGTAACTATGCGTCTGAGTGAAGATGTCATTGGTTATTTTAAGCAAATGGCGGAAGAGGCAGGCGTCCCATATCAAAGCCTCATCAATCTTTACCTACGAGATTGTGTAGCGCATCACAGAAAAATAGATATATCCTGGCAAACTACACCATAGCTTACCTCCGGCATTACTGAACTCTGGTGGTTGAACATTATTACTATTTCTTCAACTCTTCAACATACAGCTTCATTACTTCGGATTTTTCAAATTCCGGATCGAGTTCCCTGGCCTCTTGAATCACGTTTTTATTTTTCTGCAAGGACTCCCTGATATGTTGTATCGCCTTGTCACGATGCCCAAGCAGAAGGGAACACTCCGCGATGTTAAGTAATTGCAGGTCCGCTTCGCTCTTGTCCACCTCCGCCAGCCAGGCATAGAGGTCATGGGCCTTCTGGAATTCTCCCTTTCCTTTATGATTTCTTGCCTCCTTGCCCACTGTTCTGAAAGCTGTCATTTCATCATTGCTTGCCGCTTTTTTATAAATCTCCGTTGCCGGGCCGCCTTTCTTTTCCAATACCAGGCGAGCGGCCTCCAGGGCTAATTTACCGGCCTCCCCGGTTTTTCTCTTGATCTCTTCCTGGGATATCTCAGGCTTGAGTTTCCCGGACAACTCTTCCTTGTACTTTTCCTTATACGCGGAGGCCACTTTCACCAGGGAATTAAAGGACATGCTTTCCTTCAGCGCCTTTTCCGCCTGGGGGTCGGCTGCAGCGATTTGTTTTGCCTCTTCCTCGAAAATGGAAACCGAAATGGCCATCTTTTTCTCGTTTTCCGCGCATTCTTCCTTGTCCAGGTGCTTTGCGATGTTATGGCATTCCTGCATTTGCTCCGAGGCCCTATCAAAAAATTGCCCTGCTTCCTTGTAGTCGCCTTTTTTCAGCGCATCCGTTCCCTGTCCCATCTGGCATTCCCCCATCAGGCGATGCGGACTGGGAGCTTCCTTCTTGATTTTTTTCGCGCTGGAGATGTTTTTTTGAGCGGAAATATATTTTTTTTGCTGGAGCTGGCCCTTGCCCAAATCAAGGTATGTATCGAAAAGCGATTTTTTCTGGGCGTCCCCTTTTCCCGCTGTTTCAAGAAGATCGATGGCCTTTTGAAGGACTTTTTCCATTCCCTGGTAATCCTCTTTTTCTCTCAGCCGTATCGCTTCATCCTTCAGTTCCAGGTACTTCTTGAAAGTATCAGCCGACTCCACAATGCCTGCCCTGCTTTGGGAAACGGCCTTCCTCTTTTCCTTGTCTTTTAAAAAGATTTTTAAATCATTAAGAAGCCTTTGTTTAATCTGGTCAGATTTCTTCACCAGGGCCGATTGGCCGGCGAATTGATTCACAATGGCGGCCACGTCCTCGCCCGTTACGCTTCCCCCGGCCAGTTTCTTCCGGGCGGCCTCTTTTCCGACTTGCAGGTATTGATTATATTGCTGAACATCCTTGGCGGATGGCTCCAGTTCCTTTTCATAGTAAGTGGAAAAGGATATTCCCATTTCGCCGAACAGGTTGGAGCAAGATAGTAGATCGCTCGTGTCTAAATCACCGAAATCGACATGTACCTTTTCATTGTTTTCAATCTGGTAAATAAAATCCGCGCCCTTGACATAATGGTTTATTATGAAGGCTTCCATGAAATTGTCGATTTCATTGCTGGAAAAACTGATGCCCTCCTGAGCCCATTTCATCTTGTTTTTCAGGATTTCCTTGGATAATGGATCAAGCGCATTGCGGTATTCGTGGTTGTCATGGCAATTAAGAACAATGACCCTGTCTCTCTCGGCGGAATCCTTTCTTTTGAGGTTCTTCTTTAATTGTCCTATCAGCACGCCGATGATTTCATCGGCGTTGCCTGCTTTCGCCTGCTCCACACTGGAGGAGAGCCCCTTGAGAATCCAGGAAATGGCCAGGCAAGCCGCCGCATTCGTGCTTACAACCAGAAAGGTTTGTTCGTTTTTGTCCATAGCGCGACGTGGCCGCAGCCAAAGGGGAAACAAAATTACAAATTACAAATTACAAATAAATTACAATTACTGAATGCCAAAAACAATTCCATTCCCTTTTCCTTTGTTTGTTCTTTGTTATTAAGGCGCCCTTCTTATGCGCCGGTGCTTCGCAAGGTGCGGAGGCGTGCGGGAGTGCGGGACCTTATAAACAAAATTGTGCCGCGCCACGTGGTAACTGGGATCGAACCCAAAAAAATTAAGCCGCATGCGCTCCATCTCGGCGGCCCTGTAGGACTCCAGGGGCCTCAGTTTCTCGTCTTCCTCTCGCCGCCGCTTTTTTTCCAGGAGCATTTTTTCCAGATCAGGACCATTGGCAAGCTCCTCCGCGATTTGCTCCACCCTGGCCCTGAAATCCGGGACGTCCTTTCCAAAACAATCGTCGATCAATCCCATCTCCTTAGCCTCGGGCGCGCCCACAGGCAAGCGCTTTTCAGTGAGTTCCCCGGCTCTCTTCTCTCCCACCCGCCTGGGCAGGAGATAGGTCCAGTACTCGGATCCGTAAAGGTTCCCCATCTGCTTATAGTGGGGATTCAGGACCACGCCTTCGCGGGCGTAGACCTTGTCCGGGGCCAGGGCAAGGAAGACCCCGCCTCCGCCGGAATTCCCCTGCATTGCGGAAATAGTCAAGCGGCCCTCGGTTTCGATTACGGCGCGGGCGAGATCGTTCATGGCGTTGATGTTGCGCCACGATTCCTCGGCGGGACTCTCCGCCGCCTCGATTAAATTAAGATGTATGCCGTTGCTCCAGAAATCGGGTCCGCCCATAAGGACAATGGCCTTGGCGCCGCGCTCAATGGCGCGGCGGTAGACCACAAGCAGCCTGGCGCATTGCTCAACTCCCATTGCCCCGTTGTGGAACTCGAAGTGCAGATAGCCCACGCCGTTTTTTTCCTCGTAATAAATCTCACGGTAGGTTTTGCGGTCCAGGGGAGAGAACGGGTCCAGCGGACACTCAGGCACGTCGTTAATTTTCTCTTTCAGGAGCATGGCCGCCGGCAATTTGAAAGTCCTTTCCCCGTCCACCCTCCTTTTTAAATGGGTGATCCACACGGCCCCGTCCACAGTGGCGCGGCAGACGGCCCCGTGGCGCCTGGCGATGATCTCCCCTGCCTTCCCCTTCAGGACGCCTTCCTCAACGCCATTGAAGATAAAGAATTCCTCTCCGAAAATTTTGTCCAGCGCGCCTGGAAAGCCGTCGCCCGCGCGGATTTTTTTAAGCGCCACCACCGTTGAATCCGTCTCCCAATTAATGGCGCGTTCCTCCTGCTTCACTAATGGACGCCATTTTCCACGGACGCCCTCGCTGGATATGTCCAGCGGCTCCGGTCTGAAGTCTCTGCTTTCAAATCGCTGGATGGTTTGAAGAAGGGCCTCAACCGATGCCTCCGCGACCTCGCGGCGGTAAAGACCGCTCTTGCATGCCGGGCGCATTTTGAAATTCACCGCGGCCCATACATCACCGGCATCCATCTCGCCATTGGCCCGCAGGACCGTTACCCCCCATTCCTCCTCCCCGTCCATAATGGCCCGGTCAAGGGCGGAGGGTCCCCTGTCCCCCTTGGGCCCAGGATGAATGACCATGCACGGATGGTTTTTCCAGATATTCTCCGGTATGGCCCGCCGCAGGTAGGGGGCGATTATCATATCCGGCTGGAACAACTCCACGGCCTCCGTGGCCACGGAGTCGTTGATGTCGAACTCAACTGAGACCTCGTGTCCGCGCCGCGTAAGCTCCACGTAAAGGCGCTGGCTGAGGCTGTTAAAGGAGTGTGTGAGGAACAGGATTCGCATTTATAAATTGGGGATGAAATTACAAATAAAGTAACACTAAAAAAGGCTATCTGAACCACGAATTAGCACGAATTTTATAAAACTACTCTTTCCATTTCAAACTCTGAGTGCTGGTAGACTTCTTACTTTAAAAATAATTCGTGTTCATTAGTGTCCATTCGTGGTTCCTTCTTTTCTAAAACAGACTTTTTCAATGGGAGCGAGAAAAGAATGTCTCACACAAAGCCACTAAGCCACAAAGATTTTTTCTTTGTGATCTTTGTGCCTTCGTGTGAGTGCCTATCTCCCGTGTCTTCTAAAGGTATAATACGCGGCGCAGGCGCCCTCGGAGGAGACCATGCAGGAGCCGACCGGGTTCTCCGGCGCGCAAACTGTCCCGAAGAGTTTGCAGTCAAACGGCCGCTTGATCCCGCGCAGCACTGCCCCGCATTCGCATCCCTTGCGCTCCTCGGTCTTGACGGACGGAATGGAGAACCTGCGCTCCGCGTCGAATTCAGCGTATTCTTTTTTTATCCTGAGTCCGCTGTAAGGGACCTGTCCAAGACCGCGCCATTCAAAAACCTTCCGCAGCTCAAAGACCTCCGCCACCAGTTCCTGGGCCTTCCTGTTCCCCTCCTTCGTCACCACCCGCGTGTATTGGTTCTCCACCTCGGCGCGGCGCTCGTTCAATTGTCTTATCAGCATAAGAACGGCCTGCATTATGTCCAGGGGCTCGAATCCGGCGATCACCACTGGCCGCTGGTACTCCTCAGCGAAGTATTCGTAAGGACGGCTCCCGATCACAGCGCTCACGTGGGCGGGTCCGATAAAGCCGTCCAGGGGGACCGTTCCAAATTCGCGGACGTGTGGAGATTCCAGTATATTCTGGATCGCGGCAGGGGTGAGGACGTGGTTGCAAAAGGCCGAGAAATTCTTGAGGCCGGACTTCCTGGCCTGCTGGATGGCCATGGCCGTCGGGGGCGTGGTGGTCTCGAATCCTATGGCGAAGAAGACCACTTCGCGGCCCGGATTTTCCCGCGCGATTTTCAGGGAGTCCATGCAGGAATAAACCATCCGCGCGTCCGCCCCCTGTGACTTGGCCTTGAGCAGGCTGGTCCCGTTGGAACCCGGGACGCGCAGCATGTCGCCGTAACTGCACAAAATCACTTCGGGAATGCGGGCCAGGGCCGTTGCATGGTCTATCCTGGAGATGGGCAGTACGCACACCGGGCAGCCTGGACCGTGGACCATTCGCACGTTTTCAGGCAGAAGGTCAGTGATCCCGTGCCGGAATATGGCGTGGGTATGCCCTCCGCAAAACTCCATGAGGTTGTAGGTCCTGGAGGGAAGGGCCTCGGCGTTGATCATGGCGGCCACGGCCTGTACGCGTTCCCTGCCGCGAAATTCCTCGACGTATTTCATTATTATATAGTCAAAACTTTTTAAACCACAGATTACACAGCGCGGCATGGCCGCAATTAAAATAAATTTCGATGTATTCAAACGTTCGACGCTATTATGATGATACTTTTCTTGGCGTTTCCGGTCCAGTAAAACTTTTTCGCGGCAAGTAACTTTCAAAAGCGCTTTTTTTATTTTATAATTATTATTCCCCGGCTAATCTTTAACAACTATCCTGGCAAAGGCAACGCTGTATCCGCATAATTTCATCATCTTTTTTGCAAGCGCTTCCCTGCGGCTGAATTTGCAATTCCACCCTTTTATATATCGGGATTTCAAGGTTTTTCTTTATAAAACAAAGGGATTGCAGTGCGAGTGACTAAAGTGAGTTGAAGTTTAAAGCGCCTAAAGTTGTGGAAATTATTTTTTCTACTATACAAAAAGAAACCTACCACAACTTCAGGCGCTTTAGTTCACTTGACACTTTAGTCACTCAGGTTTTTTGGGAATCACCTATTTTCATTAATCAATTTGCGAAGCTATGTTCTTAATTTTGAGGTGAAATAATGAAAAAAGTCCTTTTAATCGAAGACGATGAAACAATCACCGATGCCCTGAATTTTACCCTGGGGGAGGAAGGTTATGAGGTCCTCTGCGCCATGGACGGCGAAGCCGGACTCGAAAAGGCCCGCTCGGAAAAGCCGGACGTCATTCTTCTTGACATAATGCTTCCGAAAATGAACGGATTCGAGGTCTGCCAGGCGTTGAAATCAGACGAGAAGTTCAAATCCATCCCCATTATCATGATAACGGGGCTGGGGGATACGGATAATACCGTCAAGGGGCTTTCACTGGGGGCCGATGACTATGTTTCCAAGCCCTTTGATTTCAAGGAACTCCTGGCCCGGCTGAAATCACATTTGAGGATGAAGGAGCTATACGACATCGTCAAGACCGAGGAGGAAGAGAAAAGCGCCCTGCTGGACGTCTCCCAGTCCCTGGCCTCCACCATGAACCCCCACGAGACCCTCTACACCATAGTCTCCAAGATCGCGGAGGTCATAGAGGTCAAGCGCTGCTCCATTATTTATGTGGATTCCGGCAACAGGAAGGGATATGTCATGGCCTCCCACGATTCAAAAATCATCAAGCACCTTAAGGTGGATATAGAAAAATACCCGGAAATCCTGCAAGTCATGCGAACCGGGCAGCCGGTTGTCATCAATGACGTGTACACGGACCCGATCCTCTTTTCCGTCCGCGACACGCTGAGCCTTATAGACATAAAATCCATCATGGCCTTTCCTATCAGCTTCAAGGACACCCTGATCGGGACCCTTATCCTCCGCACCTCCCGCAGGGAAGCCGCTTTCAATGAGCGGGAAATCAGGTTTTGCGAGGTCATATCCCACTTGGCGGCCTCTCCCCTGAAAAACGCCTATCTTTTCGAGATACTCCACATGGAAAAGGAGAAGGAACGAAACGGACGTCTGGAGGCGGAGGACGCCCTTCAAAGGAGCGAGGAGAAATTCCGCGTCCTGTACGAGAATATCCCGGTGCCTTACCAGTCCCTGGATGAAAGCGGACGCTTCATCGAGGTCAACGCCGCCTTCCTGAAAAAACTGGGATGCTCCCGCGAGGAGATCATCGGCGCATGGGCCGGCGATTTGGCCGCTCCCTATCATGTGGACCGGTTTACGGAAAATTTTCTCCATTTCAAGGAAACAGGGGAAATAAACGATGTAGAGGTGGATATAAAAAAGAAGGACGGCTCCATCATCACCGTGTCCTACACCGGCCGTATAGGTTATGACCAGCAGGGCAAATTCAAGCAGACCCACTGCGTGTGGGAGGACGTAACCGAGCGGAAACAGGCCGATGAAAAATTGAAAAAGGCATTGGCGGAATGGGACAATACCTTTAATTCCATCTCGGATTTCGTCTCCATACACGACACGGAATTCAGGATCGTCAAGGCGAACAAGGCCCTTCTTGATTTTTTAAAAAAGAGGCCGGAAGAGGTTATCGGGAAACACTGCTACGAAATTTTTCATGAAAAAAACGAACCCTGGGACACCTGTCCCCATGCGCAGACCATGGAAACCAACCAATCCAAAACGGAAGTGGTGAACGATCCCCATATCGGCGTTCCCCTCCTGGTGACCACGTGCCCCATCTTTGACCTTGAAGGAAAATTCACCGGCTCTGTCCATATCGCCAAGGACATCACGGAAGCCAAAAAGGCGGAGGAGAAATTAAAGGAGGCATTCAGGGAATTGGAGGAAAAAACCGAACGCCTGGAAAAATTTAATAAGCTGACCGTGGGACGGGAAATGGATATGGTCCGGTTGAAGCGGGAAGTAAACGCGCTTTTGAGGGAATCTGGAAAGCCGGAAAGGTATGAGGAGGCGGAGAAGATAAAGAATGGTCAATAAGTCATTTGGCTTCGCCGTCATTGGGTCATTAAGTCATTGGTAAAGGAACAGGGGGAAATTGACTAATGACTCACTGACCCAATGACAAATGACTATTGACCCAAGACTGTTTTTTAATTCCCCATCATTTTCAAGACAGCAATCGTGATGGAGGTTTGCGCGATCATGAGGCCGATGACCCATTTGATGAGACGTATTTCCATTTCCTTCATGTCGACTTCCAACTTTTTAATGGAGCCATTCAACGCTGCTTCAGTGTCTTTAATGCGTGCGGCCGAATCCGCCTCAACCTTGGTTATGGCCATGGTCAGTCCGGTTTCCGTTTTATTCATTGACGAGATTAGACTGGCCTCCATTCGTTTCATGGAGGCGTTCAACTCGGCGGTCTGCAACTTGAGGGCTGTGTCCAGTTGTTCCCTTGTGATATGCTGTTTTTCCGCCTCGAATTCCTCCAAGGCCCTGACGATGGATTTCGCCTGTGGTTCGGGGAAAGTTTTGGAGAGGGTTTCAAGAATGGACATGGTCTGCATGAGAAAATGCTAACTCCGTGGGAGAAGGGATGTCAAGAGGGACAGAATTGACGATTGAAGGATTGAAAACCAAGTCAATCGTCAAGTGTCAATAGCGCCTTGACATTGCCCCGGAATTTGTCCATATTGGATTCAAACTTAGACAAAAAGGAGATTTTGCCATGGATTGGAAAATCGGCGAGGCAAAACAAAAGTTTTCCGAGGTCGTCCATGCCGCCCAAAAGGGGCCGCAAATTATCTATAACAGAAAAAAAATGGTGGCCATCGTCCTGGATTCGGAAAATTATAAGGATTTTCTTCGATTCAAGAAGTCCAAGAACGCCGTCGCCTCGGAATTTGAGAAATTGCGCGAATTATGCGCGGAGGAAGGATATCAGTTGAAAACGCCCCGGCGCAAAAACAGGAAGGCAAGGCTTTAACATGAAATACCTTTGCGACACCAACATCATCAGCGAGCTGGCCGGTAAAAGACCCGATCCAGGAGGCTGGCTTGGGCGGAAGGTGTTTCTTCTTTCGCCATGAGCGTGGTTTCCGTGGAAGAAATTTATTACGGGCTTTCCTGGAAGCCAAATCACAGGATTTTAAGCTGGTTTGAATCTTTTTTGAAAGGCCACGTTGAGGTTTTAACCATAACGCACGCGATAGCCAAACGATCGGGTTCTCTCAGAGGAGAACTGCAGGCACAGGGGAAGCCTCGTATGCAAGCGGATATTCTCATCGCGGCCACGGCAAGGGAACACAGATTGACCCTGGTAACCAGAAATGAACGGGATTTTGAAGGCTGCGGCGTGGCTGTATTGAATCCATTTCTGAAAAAACGATAAAAAACTTCGCGGACTTCGCGGATAAAAAATAAAAATATCTTGGCCGCGAACGTAAATTAAAAACCCGAAATCAAAAACCCGAAAGCCAAAATTTATGAAAAAACCAGCCATGCATGGCCTTTCTCTCGTGGAAGCGATTGAAAGGCTGGAAATTCATGACCACCTCTGCCTGATTTACGAGGGGCGTGAAGAGCAATTCGCCGCCATTGTTCCCTTTTTCAAGGCGGGGCTTGCCAGAAGGGAAAAGTGCGTCTACATCGCGGATGAAAATACTTCACAAGGGGTTTTGGATACCCTGCGGAGGGAAATTATGGATGTGGACTCCGCCCTGGCCTCCGGCGCGCTGAGCGTTATCACCAAACGGGACGCCTATCTCAAGCAGGGTTATTTCGAGCCGGACTCCATGATACGGCTTTTAAAGGAGACTGTGGAATCGGCGAAAGAACAGGGATTCAGCGGACTCAGAGTGACCGGGGAAATGACCTGGGCCTTGGGAGACGAGCCGGGCGTGGAAGGGCTGGTGGAATACGAAGCTAAATTGAACTACTTTTTGCCGCAAAACGACATCCTGGTCATTTGCCAGTACAGCGCAAAACGGTTTTCTCCTGAAATCCTGATTGACATTATCCGGACCCATCCCATCGTCATTTACGGAAACACGGTCTGCGAGAATTTCTACTATGTGCCCCCGGATGAATTCCTGGTTGCGAATCAGCCGGGCGTTGAGGCCAGGAGGCTGCTGAAAAATATTCTTGACCGGGAGCAAGCGGAAGTTGAATTGAGAAAGGCATACGACGAGTTGCGGGACAAGGCCGATCGCCTCGAACTGTTCCATGAGGTCACGGTTGGCCGTGAACTGGAAATGGTCCGTTTAAAGAAAGAGGTCAACGCCCTTCTGGCGGAATTGGGAAGGCCGGGGAAATATGAGTAGGGGAAAAAATAAAGAATGGTCAATAGTCAATAAGTCATTGGTAAGGGAACAGGGGGGCAGGGAAAAATTGACTAAGACTATTCTTATATGACCATTGACCTAATGACACAATGACGGCGAAGCCAAATGACTCAATGACTAATGACTTACTTACTGACCCAATGACTAATTTCCCATGAAATTTTCCACCAAACTCAATCTCCTTCTCCTGTCCGTTGCCCTCCTCCTTTCCGGGGCGGCCTTCTACGTGATCCACGCCTTCACCCTTGAGGCAATGGAAACCCAAATCACGGGCCACATTGAAGACATGGCCGCCCATACCATGGACGAGATCGATAAATTGCTGTTCGAGCGGCAGGGCGATATTCAGATTCTTGCCGGAGACTCCATCATCCGGTCCGGGGACTCCACCCCGGAGGATATCACGAAAAGGCTGATCGAATTTCGCAACTACTACAAAACCTATGTCTCCCTTTCCTTTTTTAACCGGGACAGGATACGGATCGCGGACACATCCGGCATTCACATAGGGGAACAGCACCATTCGTGTCAGTGGTCCGAGGACGCCATTGATAACGGCATTGTGAGCGCGGCAAGGGACGTCCGGATGGCGGAGGACCAGAAAATCCCATGCGTTTACTTCGCCGCCCCGGTCCGGGACAAAACAGGGAAAACCCTTGGGGCGGTGGTGTCCAGAATGCCGATGGAAAAATTGCGCGGCATTATCAGCGAAAGTTTCAGCCCATACACGAAAATGCGCGTCAAGGTGGATTTGGTGGACAGGGAGGGCATGCTCCTCTATTCCAACCACAACGAAAAAGGGATTTTAAAGGAAAAACCGTGGGACAGCATGGAGGCATGGGACTCCTTTAAATCGGGGACAAAAAAATCGGGTAGCATCAGGCATTCCCACTCTGGCGAGGGGGAATATTTAGGCGTCTTCGCCATGGAACAGGGGTATTTGGACTTCGCCGGAAACGGCTGGACCCTTATGTTCCATATCCCAACCGAGGATGTCTTCGCGCCCGTCCTGCGATTGAAGGAAAAGGCGTTGACTCTCCTGTCGCTCATCACGGGCGCGTCGATTTTGCTTATTCTGTTTTTCTCAAGGGCTGTTTCCATTTCACTTATAAGGCTTAAGGACGCGGCGCTCAGGGTCGGCGGGGGAGACCTGGACGCCAGGATCAATGTCAAATCCGGGGATGAGATCGGCCAATTGGCCGCTGCCTTTAACCGGATGGCCGGGGATCTGAAAAGGTCGTGGGAGACTTTAAAACGAACCCAGTTCGTTGTCGACCACACCTCCGACGCTTTTTTCATTATTGGCGCCGATGCGCGCTTTCTGAGCGTGAATAACGCCGCTTGCGAAATGCACGGCTATTCCAGCGATGAGCTGCTGTCCATGTCCGTCCACGATCTCAGCCCGGATTTTCCCCCGGCGCGGTGGGCCAAGAATTGGGAAGAGATCAAGGCGCGGCGTTCTTTCTCCTTTGAGACAAGGGGCAGGACCAAGGACGGCAAAATTATCTTTGTGGAGGTCATGCAGAATTATATCGAGGACCAGGGAAGGGAATACCTCTATGTCTTTGTGCGCGATATTGCAGAGCGGAAAAAAATGGAAGGGCAAAATAAAATGATCCTGGAAAGGACCATCGACGGATTTTGGGTCCTGGACCTTCATGGCCGCGTCCTGGAGGTCAACGACTCCTATTGCGGGATGAGCGGTTACAGCCGCGAGGAATTGCTGTCCATGCGGATTCCCGATATAGAGGCGTCGGAAACCCCGGCAGAGATCGCGGAGCACATCAAAAAGGTCCTGAAAGAGGGAGGGGATTTCTTTGAAACCAAACACAGGCGCAAGGACGGTAAAATCATCGATGTGGAAATAAGCGCCAATTTCATGGATATTGAAGGAGGCAGGCTCTTTTCCTTTGTCCGGGACGTCACGGAAAGAAAGCGGACCGTGGCGTTGCTGGCAAGCGAGACGGAAAGGCTGGCCAAATCCAACGCCGAACTGGAAAGATTCAATAGCCTGGCTGTGGGGCGGGAGATTAAAATGATTGAACTCAAACGCGAGATCAATGATTTGCTGAAAGAACTGGGACGGGGGGAAAAGTACACCATTCACAAACCGGAGTGAGATAATTGACGATTTTCGATTGACAATTGAAAATTGTCAATTGAAAATCGTAAATGACAAAATGACCCAAAACGACTCCATATACATTCAGAGCCTGAAGGCCGCTTTTGATGAATTTGACAGCGCGAAAGCGATGGCGCTGGCGGAGCAATATGTTCATACGGAATCCGAGCCGTATCGCTTCCTGACTCACATAATGAAAGAGGCCGTCAACTTGGTGGAAGGAAATTGGCAAGGGAGGCTTGTCAGCCTGACCGAGGTTTATAGATTGGGCAAGGCCATCGAAAGTTCTGGAAATTGTGTTCTGGAATTCATGAAGGAAGCCTTCTATGATGATTTGGACTTTAATAATGAACGCGTTCGTATCCTTATAACCACATTCAATGACTGGCACGAATTCGGGAAGATCATTATCAGCACTTTCCTGAAATTTGAAGGATATGCCGTTGAAGATATCGGGATGACTCCGTCCATCTGCGCCTTGGTTGACGCGGTAGTTGAAAAAAAACCTGACATCCTGGCTATCTCTGTCTTAATGGTCAATTCCGCTCTTATGCTGGCGAATCTGAGGAAGCGGCTTGACGAAAATGGCTGCGGAAATGTCAAGGTAATAGCCGGCGGCGCTCCGTTTTACTTTGACCCGACTCTTGCGGCAAGGTTTAAATTTGACGGGTATGCCTCGACGCCTTTTGAAGCCTTGAACTTGGTGAAAAAAATCATGGAGAGAAAATGAATTCTTACGAAAGAGTCATGACAGCCCTAAGCCACAAACAACCGGACCGCGTGCCGTTTTTTTTGTGCTTTACCTTTTATGGGGCAAAAGAGCTGGGAATGGACATCAGGAAATATTTTTCAAAGGCAGAGCATGTGGTGGAAGGGCAAAAAAGGCTCCTCGACAAGTTCGGCCATGATTGCCTGTATCCCTTTTTCCATGCCGCGCTCGAGGCCCATGCCTTTGGCCAGGATATTGAATTTTACGAGGACGGCCCCCCTAACGCCGGCAGGCCGGTGATCCGCGGCAGAAAGGATATCTTTGAACTGAAGACGCCGGATCCAGCGGACAATGAAAAGCTTTTGGAGGCCGTTAAAGCGGTGGAGCTTTTATCCAGGGAGTTCAGGAAAAAAACGCCCGTTATATCCGCTGTCATAGGCCCATATTCCTTGCCTGTCATGCTGATGGGATTGAACAAATGGCTG
>JACRGO010000160.1 GCA_016212295.1 Nitrospinota bacterium
ACTCTCAAGGAAAATTGGTGTTCCCTTCTTCGCCGCCCCCAATTTGGGTGGGGGGCGGCTTCGAAGGGAAGTTTTATCCTAAACCCGGAAAAAACGGCCTTTTCGCGCCTTGCTTGACATTTGGCCTCATAGCAGGGTGACGTCAGGGCGCTTTTTTGGAAAGACTTTCCTATTGCTTCAAATTTACAAAATATCTGTCTGGGTAGAATTAGGTGAAATTTGGATTTGGTCAAAAACTACTGGAATCCTTTTGTATCAAGAAAAAGAAAAGGTAAAAATGCCATCCAAAATTATCGCTGGATTGAGGTTCTTTTATAATTTTTTCCAAAGCCAATTTATTAAGTTTGATGGTCTCCAAAACCGTGACTGAGGGTTCGATTTCCCCTCGCCTGCCAAATTCCAGTAAGACCGGAATTTTTTGTTGAAACACATGCCCTCGCGTATTTCGCGAGGGCATGTGTTTCAGTTATAGTCTCATTATTTGGTTCCTGACACAATGGCATAAGCGCCAAAATTTAAGGATGATAGATGCTTGTCAATCTCTATCACAGTTGCTTCCACCTGCTCTGTCTTTAACAAGCAGTCTGGCAGCATGGAACCCAGTGTTGGATATGTCACTATTTTTGCCACTTTAAGATTGCGCGAAAATAACGCTTTGATATTTTCGATAGAATACTGACGGGCATGTATCGAAAAAACCTTTTTCTCTAGGTGAACATCCAGGCACTTTTTCTCTCAATTTATTTTTGCTGCCACGGTCAAGGGCCACGGCAAAAACTCCCATTTATAAATAAGAGCATCCAAGTTGTAGAAAGAGAAAAGAAATCCTCCTCCGGGAACCAATGTACGCCTAACTTCTTGGATCAGTTTTTCAATGTTTATTATATCGCTTGCTATTCCAAGATTCATAACAACATACGACACCGAATCATCTGGAAGAGGGATGCCATCTTCGAGATCAACCTGTCTGAAGGTGATTCTTTCACTATCCTTTGAATCGATCTTTGCGTTAGCTACCCTGATCATATGCTGGCAGATATCATAGCCAATGACTCTTTTGAATCGTTTGGCCAGGTGAAAAGTTTTAGGCCCAGTGGCACAACCGAGGTCAATAGCCAAATCCTCCTGCCCCCGTATATTAATGCCGGTATCTATAATAGAGTTCTCAAAGGCTTTATACTGCTTGAGACCAAAGAGTCCTTTATCGTATTCAGAGTCGTACGTTGGCGAAATTTTTTCAGTCATTGATCGAAGATTATTTTTTAGAATTCCAAACCACTCATCATCGTCCTTAGTATCGGGCAACGGATCATAATTACCCTGTAGTTGAATCATCTGCTGTTTACATGATTCCCCAATTATATTGTAAAGCATCGATGCGGCAAAATTCGGATTAAGACCAAGTTCTTCTGCAATTTTCATTACCTTCTCTAAACGACCATTTTCTCTTTCCTTGTTAAATATCGGAGTTGGAGGATTCTGACTTTTTTTGAATGCGCCAACATTTAATGACAGTTCCATACGATGAGCCGCAATAACCAGTGTGAACTCATCGATGAGTTCAATTTGAGAACCAAGCTGATCCAGATTTAGTGAACGAATCATGTTTAACTCCTTTGTTTGATAGGAATTTGTTTTTTTGGGGTTTCATAAATGAAGGGAAATTTTTGGTGGGCTCCGCCCCATACCCCCATTACCCCAATAGTCAGATGGTCAATCCTTAACACAGCGAACACTGTACCCGATGTACTTAACGTAGACATGACGGCCTACATCGCCGCTAATTCTGAATAGTTCACGGGTCCATGCGGTTGGTTCATAGCTCACTGTAGCCGACAGCCAGCAACCTGACTCGCCCATCATGGTGAAATGGTTCCCATAGTAAAAATCGTATTGATAGTAACCACCCGGAAGCCCTGTAAAACCGCTGCTGTTGTCAGCTCCATAATTGGGGCTTCGCCAATGAGTTGTCCCCGCTTCTTTCATCTTGCCACCTGCCACGTCTACGCCTCCCATATAATCTGTAAGCGTTGTCCATTCGGCATCGGAAGGCAAGTGCCAGCTTGCAGGGCATGCGCCTCTGCTGTCAGTTGCGGCATACCAGGTATATAACCGGCCGTAGGTAGCAGTATCCCCTTCGTTATTATGCGCCCACTGGTATTGTGGCGAGGTCTCGCCTGAAATATCGCGGGGCGTAGTCGTGGGTATGGCATCGCCGTTGCGGTATTTGGTTACCTTGAGGTTTTCTTTCATCCATGTCTGTGTGCCTATTATTACCGAATTATAAACGTTGCCGTCAATGTCGGTTACCTGTGGCCCGGCGGAATATAGCAGCGTAATCGTATACGTCTCCGTCTTCACCGTCTCCTGGTTTCCAACGCTGTCCTTGCTGAAGAATTTCAAGGTTGTGGTGGCGGAAATGGAGATGGGCGCGGAATAAACGGAGGAAGACGCGGTCGGGTCGCTCCCGTCTATCGTGTAATAAGTCGCTCCGCACCCGGCGCCTCCGGTATTGTCCGCGCAGGCCAGAGTTACTGTCTGGGCGGAGGTAAAAGTCCCTCCAGCGGGCGATGGCGTGGTCGTGGGAGCTGTGGTGTCCCCGCCGGAAGAGGATTTTTTGTAAGCCGCTGTAATCATCGTTGTTCTCGCGGCCTTTACCTGGACAGTTATCTTTCCACCCTTGGGAGAGATGAGGGTATATTCAGCCAGATCCCCAAATTTTACCTCGTGTTTCCCTGTCGTAACCTTCAGGGTAACCTTCCCGGTTCCCTTCTGCACATTATCCACGTATATCGGGGCGGCTATTTGTTTTTTCGAGGCGTCCCGCGTGATCACCATAAGTGTGCCGTTTCCAGCGGCAAAGGCGGAGACGGGAACAAGGGCCGACGCTAAAAGCCCAAAAATCAGCACGAGAATCAATATTATCGTCCATCGTGCGGGAATTTTTAAACATTTCCATTCCATAATTTTTTCTCCTGTGAAATATAATTTGTTTTCCAAAATATCCAGGATTTTTCAAGACAAAGGCAATTCTTATTCAACTTGTCTTAAAACCCCACTTTGAATTTTAATCCTCTTGTCTTCTGTTTTTTTCTTCCGCCTTCCGTCCTTCTGCTTACTGCCTTCCGTTCTCCGTCTTCTGTCCTTCGTCCTCCGCCTTCTGTTTTCCTCACTGCCCATCACCACGCACGCAACGAAGAAAGGTACTGCCGTTGTAATCTCTGCTACCGAAACGCACGCCAAAGTACTGGTTCTTTACATTTGGGGGATCAGAGGACGAGGCGTAGACCCCCGCGCCGTCGTCGGTCCTGGGAAAATATCTGGTGTCTATCCAGGGCCCGGATGATTTTGAGAAATCCATTATAGAAAACAATTCCCTTATGTTCGGAAGCCTCCAGTCGCTGTAACCCGCGAGTATAAGATTTTCGCAAGTCGATAGCTGGCGGTCCCTAGTGCCTGCCATGCCGTCGGTTTCTCCTTGCCGCCACATCAAGCGTGTGCGGTTGTCCGTGACCGTGCCGTTCCCGTTGTCCGTGAAGACCTTGCCGGAAAACGCCGTCCCCCCACGAACGCAACGGGCATAGTTAGTGTCTGACTTCTTTTCGTAACCTGGTGCCATATCAAAGGTGTTGGCGTTGCCGAAACCCGCAGCCCGTGCCTGGGAATCATCGCCCGCCATGGGAGTTGAGGACCAGAAGTCGGCGTCTATGTTTGGGTCGCTGGGTTGCGTGTTAGGGAAGTAGGTGGAGTCAATGGCTGGGTTATATGTTCCGTAATTCATGATGCTGTAAATCTCCATTATACTGGGCAGCCGCCAGTCGGTATAGCCGGCCAGTTCCAGGGAGTCGCAATAGGTTTTGGCCTCGTCCCATGTCCGGCCAACATCGTCATCCTGTTGCTGCCATATCAGGGTGGTGACGTTGTCAGTTACCGTGCCGTTCCCGTTGTCCGTGTAAGAGGGGGGATTAATCGTGTAGTCAGCGTCCATTAAATACCCCGCATATGGGGCAAAAATCCCAGTCTGGCCCGTGTCCGGGAGTTTCGCCAGGGTCCAGACGTCGGCGGTGGAGGCGTAAACCGCCACAACACTTTGCCCGGTTAGGGGTTTTACCATTGCTGTCTTCTTGCCGGTTTTAGGCGTCTTGACGGCATAGCCGTCCAACTCCCCGAAAGTTATCGTGTACGCCCCGGCAGGGAGAGTCGCCGTTATGCTCCCCTTCCTGCACTGTAGTTTTCCCTTTCGCCACTGTTATGGGGGCGTCTATCTTTTCGCCGTTCGCGTCAACCGTTTTCACCGCCAGGGTCCCTGTCTTGGCTGCTCCCGCTGAAGCTCTCTCCGCGGCAGCCATGAAACAGGAAACAGCAAACGCGAATAACAGAATTTTTTTCATGGACGTCCCTCCCCTTGAATTCGAGATTGGTTTTTAATGCCTCAACTATACCCCCCCCCGAAAATGTCAAGCTTTTTTATGGAACGAAACCACGTATTTCACTGATGACACGGTTTTTTTAAATAAAAATATTTTTTTAGCAGGATGCGGCGATGGTCCCTTTCTTCGACTCAGTTATTCTCCTGGCGGGCAACGTAAATTTTTGAACATAATAATATAACGATCTGGCATGGCGGCGAGACCCCGGAAAATTTTTTAAAAGTCTTCTATCTCCACGAAAACTGCCCTGATTTGAAATTCATAATCAACGTCAACCCCATCTTCTGCTGTCCGGGGCTCATAAGCGAGGCCCTTTACAAGAAGCTGGAAAAGGAGATCGGAATTCCCATTGTGTCCATTACTTACGACGGCACCCGGGCCGACAAGAACAAGGCGCTCAAGCCTTATCTTCATTTCGCGGTTCAGATAAAACCAATTTCCTTTTCTCAAACACCGTCCAACCGCCAAAGGCGCAAAAAAATAGCCGGAAAAATTTTGTGGTTTTGTGATTCACCCAGGGCCTTGAATTATTATATTTGATAAGTTATTATCTATAATAATGTGGGCCATAAAAGAAAACCGCGGCATACGGAAGGTCTGCCGTAAGCTTCCCTCTTCAGTGGTGAAAAAGTATGAACTTTGGAAAGATATCGTTTTTCGGCACGGGCCGGAAAAGTTGCGGGAGTTTCCAGGTTTTCATGACGAAAAGTTAAAGGGGGGCCGTCACGGCCAAAGATCGTCCCGATTGAGCTTACAGCACCGCGTTATTTACTCCGTCAACCGCAATATTGTGACGGTCTTTGTATTGGAAATAACCCCGCATAAATATTAGGAAAAACTATGAAATATAGCTCCAAGGATGAATTCGTTCCGGCGGAACCTCATGCTGAATTGTCCACTGGTGAAGTCATTCGGATGCTTCGTGAGTTGAAGGGTTGGACCCAAAACGAATTGGCGGAACGCTCCGGCGCCACCATAACCAACCTCAGCCTTTTAGAGAATGGGAAGATTGAAATCGGGAAGAAACTGGCTATCCAAATAGCCAGGGCTTTTGATATCAGCCCCGCAATCATCATGTTTCCCGAGTACGAGGCCAGGGAAATCATGAACGCGGCATAGGGATGGCGCCATAAATGAAATGTGCGAGATAAATTCTCGGAATAGGCGAGTAAGTATCTATACCAGCCCCTTCAAATATAACACAGCCGGGCACACCCTTATATTTTCGGCGGACAAATAATCCTTTTGCCCAGCAGCGGAAATTTGATAAAAATCCGCGTCCGGGAATTTGTTCTTCATGTACCTCAGGCCATTTGAAATTTCCGCGTCACTCCATTTGCACTCAATGAATGTGGCCGGCCTTCCTTCTTCCTCAACGACAAAGTCCACTTCCCTGCCGTCAATGTCGCGGAAGTATTTCACCTCGACCTCACGTCCACGGGTGTCTTGCATGTAATGGGCCCACTTAAGCAAATGAAGCGCCACCATGTTTTCAAAACGCGGACCGTCGTCCTTCACCAGGGTCCAGTCAAAATGGTAATGCTTTTGTCCTTTTTTTATGGCCCGGAGTCCCTTGGCGCCAAAGGGGGACAACCTGAAAATCGCATAAAGCCTCTCAAAAATTTGCAGCCATTTGGACACGGTCTTATGGGCCACCTGCAAATCTTCCCGCAAAGAGTTAAGCGAGAGGGGGGAGGAGACGTAGCGCGGCAAGTTGATCAACAAAAGCTCCAGGTTTCCGAGGTCGCTTATATTTTCAAGACTCACTATGTCTTCCGCTATCAAACGGCTTCGATATTCCATGGACCATCTTTTGGATTCCACGGCGGAAGAGGAGAAAAATGGCTCCGGGAAACCGCCCAGGGTGAGAAGTTCCATGAAATCCTTTTGGGATGCGATCCCAAGCTCCGCCACTGAAAGAGGGTGCAGCCTTAAAAAGTGGTATCTCCCCTGCAATGAGTCACCGCCCCTCCGGTAATAGTCCAGTTGAGCGCTTCCAGTCACCAGGATTTTTTTTTTTCTTTCAAACTGGTCATAGATCCCTTTCAGGTAATTTCTCCACCCTTTATATTTGTGGATTTCGTCGAATACCCAAAAATCAACGGCAGGGAGTTCCCTTTTTAAAATTTTTTCGCGGTCGTGGGGGATGTCCCAATTCAGGTAGCCCTTTGACTGGCGGGAGAGCAGGGATTTTGCCATTGTGGTTTTTCCCACTTGGCGGGGGCCGCATAAAAAGACCATTTTCTTTTTCAGGTCTTCTTTCGTTTGCGCGGCCAGGTATCTGGTGGCGGTTTCCATGAGCCATAGTATAAGGGTATTTTGGCCATGAGTCAAAAAAACTCGAGAGTATTTTCGCGCAGGGTCAAAAAAACTCGTGCATGCGCGCCAAAAAAAAGCAGGGCATTGTTAATAGTTCTTTGTGCTTCTTTAAAGCCACGAGGACACGAAGGTTCTCAAAGTTTGAAATATACTATTACCATGCCAAATAATGAAAGCCAATTCAGCGGCGCAATTACGAAAGACCGGCCTTTTCTTGACATTAGGGTTTTAATCTCCTAACATTTTTTAATACTATGGCCATTGAAACATAAACCTCCGCGTTTCCTTTTCCGCTTTATTCACACTTACCTGATAGACGTCTGATGCCTGAACATCAAGAACCCCGTCCCGCCATCAAGGCTGAGAAACTCACCAAGGCATTCGGGCACGTGACCGCATTGCGGGGCGTGGACCTCTCCATAAGCCAGGGTGAGATAGTCACCCTCTTCGGCCCGAACGGGGCCGGGAAAACAACGTTGATCCGCATCCTTACCGGACTCACCCATCCCACTTCCGGCAGGGCATTGATTGACGGATGGGACATGGCGGACGGCGAGCCTGAGCCGCGAAGAAAGATCGGGGTCATTTCCCATCAAACGTACTTGTACAATAATCTTACCCCGATGGAGAACCTCAGGTTTTACGGGAGGATGTACGGGATAAAGCCCCTGGAGGAGCGTATCAGCCAGGCCATAGACGAGGTTGGACTTTCCGACCGGCGCGATGATCTCGTGAAGAATTTTTCAAGGGGCATGCAGCAGCGCCTGTCCATCGCCAGGGCAACTCTCCACAATCCCGGCATACTCTTTCTTGACGAGCCTTATACCGGACTGGACCAGCACGCGGCCAGAAACCTCAGGAATATCCTCAAGCGGCTCCATACCGAGGGGAGGACCATCTTCATGGTCACGCACAATATCGCCAGGGGACTTGAGATGTGCGACCGGGTCCTGGTCCAGGTGAAAGGGAGAATGGTTTTTGATAAGCCGGTGGTGGAGGTTAGGCGGGACGGCTTCGAGGACCTCTATTTTGAAATAGTGGCTGAAGCGTCAAAATGAAAACATATTCCAGCCTTTATAGCATCGTAATTCCAGCCCGCAATGAAGCCGAAAACCTGCCTGATACCGTGAGCGGCCTTCACTCCTGTCTGCGTGACGCGGGAATTCCTTATGAAATAGTGCTGGTCAACGACCACGGCACGGATGACACAGCCCGTACTATTGAGCAGTTGGCAAGGAGCGGAGTTTCCATTATTGAGTGTCCAAATCCCAATCCTCCCGGGTTCGGAAACGCGGTCCGGCACGGGTTTGAGAAGGCCGCCGGTGAAGTGGTGGCGGTGGTGATGGCGGACGGCTCGGAAGATCCAGCGGATGTTTCGCTGTTTTACCGGAAAATAATCGATGAAGGGTTCGACTGCTGTTTCGGGAGCCGATGGGCCCAAGCGGGCCTGGTAAGCGGTTATCCTCCCTTGAAACTTTTTCTCAATCGCCTTGTCAACCTTGGGATCATGCTTCTCTTTGGAATCCGCTACAACGACGTCACCAACGCCTTCAAGGCATACAGGAAAGACGTCATCCAAGGCTGCCGCCCTCTTCTGGCAAAGCATTTTAACCTTACGGTGGAACTGCCGCTCAAGGCGATAATCCGGGGCTATTCGTACACGGTGGCGCCCAACAAATGGCGTAGGCGGAAGCACGGGGCGTCGCATCTCAGGCTGAAGGAGATGGGAAGCCGTTACCTGTTTATTGTCCTTTATTGCCTGTTGGAGAAATGGCTCTCTCGTGGCGATTACCATCGCCGCAACCAAGCCACCTTGAAATAAAGGTCCATATTATCTAAACTTTAAGGCTGGCATTTCCACGTCCATTTTTTTTGAGAGGTCCTTATGATTAAAAAATTATGTCTGTTTTTTCCATTTGTTTTTTTTCTGATCCACTTTTTCTTGCCGCCAGACGCCCTTGCCGGAGAAAATGAAGACAAGGGCGGACCCAAGGAAAAATACAAGATCATCGGTGACATTAATGAGGCCGGGAGAGTCCGCCCGGTGGAGGTTGTTAAATATTTCAACTACTCATGCAGCCATTGTTACCGGTTCTTTCAAGGGGAGGGCCAGCTTCTTAAGCGCTTCGGAAGCGAAATCCGCTACTCCAAGGTCCCTATTTTTTGGGGGAAGCAGACCCCATATCCAGCCGCGGCCTATTATTACGCCTTGAAAAATGGGAAGGGAGAGGAAATCAACAAGGCTATTTTCGAGGCCCATTTTGAAAAGGACTTGGACGTCTTTGACTTGAAGGTTTTGAGCGTTATACTGCAAGAGCACGGTCTCCCTGTCAGCATAAACGGCGAGGATTGGGTAAAATCCAAGGAGCTGAGGGACCAGGTTGAAGCCGGAATGCAGGCCGCTGACCGGTACGACGTCCGCGAAACCCCCTCCATCGTCATAAACGGCGTGATCAAGGTCATGCCTGAGCATACAGGCGGAGACATGCCCAAGATACTGAAAAGAGTCGAGGAGGCCGTTGTTGACTTGCCGAGGTGAAATAAAAATTTTTAAAGAGGAAGCGGCATGAAGATAATCGACCTGCTGAACCGGTCCGCCGCCCCCCTTTTTTCCTTTGAATTTTTTCCTCCCAAGGACGAGGACGGAATGGCCGCGCTTTACCGGACCATCAGTGATTTAAAGGAATTGAACCCTTCCTTTGTGTCAGTGACCTATGGCGCCGGCGGCTCCACCAGGGAAAAAACCCTGGACCTGGTTATACGGATCAAACACGAAATCGGCCTGGAGCCCATGTCGCACCTCACCTGCGTCGGCTCCACCGGGAGTTTCATCCGGGAAATCCTGGAAAGAATTCAAGCCGACGGCATTGAGAATGTCCTGGCCCTGAGAGGGGACCCGCCCAAGGGGGAGACAGGGTTTCAAAAGCCCGATGGCGGTTTTGGCTACGCCTATGAACTGGTCTGGGAGATTAAGAAGAATCATGATAATTTCTGCATAGGCGTGGCAGGATATCCGGAAAAACATCCCGAAAGCCCGACACTTGAAGAGGATATCCGGTACCTTAAGTTGAAGGTGGATTCCGGGGCGGATTTTATCGTGACCCAGCTCTTTTTCAACAACAACGCCTTTTTTGAATTTCTTGAACGCGCCGAAAAGTCTGGAATCCATGTTCCCATAATTCCAGGGATCATGCCCATCACCAATTTCAACCAGATCAGGAAATTTACGGAGATATGCGGCGCGGCCATGCCCAAAAAATTGGTTGAAGACCTGGAAAAAATAAAGAACAACCCGGAAGACGTTCAGAAATACGGGACAGAATACGCGATCAACCAGTGCCGGGAGCTTTTGGATAAGGGAGTGAAGGGTATCCATTTTTATACGCTTAATAAGTCGAAGGCAACGATGGAGATATTCAGGGAGATAGCGTAGCCCAAAAATCCTGACCCGATTCAAAGGTTCAAATCTCAAAACTCAGGCCCCGTGGTTTGGGTATTTGAATTTGGGTATTCGGATTTGTTTCTTATTTCGCATTTCGATATTATTAGAATTTTTTGGTTGCCGCGAAGCCGCGCTATGGGAACCTTGATAAATGTATACGCCAATTAAAATAGGCAGTCTGGAAATGAGGAACCGCTTCATCCGGTCCGCTACCCATGAATACATGGCCGACGGGGAAGGGTTCGTAAATGAAAGAATCGGAAATATTTATCGCCAATTGGCCGGGAACGGGGTTGCCTGCATCATCACCGGGCACGCATATATACAACCCAACGGGAAAGCCAGTGAACGGCAGGCGTCGATAAGCGATGACAAGTTCATCGATGGATATAAAAAAATGGTTGCCATCGCCCATGCCGGGGGGTCGAAAATCGTTCTCCAGGCGGCGCACGGGGGAAGGCAGTCCAAGCCGGAATTGTGCGGAGGCGATCCTGTATGTCCTTCCGCCGTGCCGGACGCGAAAACCGGGATTCATCCAAGGGAAATGCGTGAAGAGGAGATCAACCAAGTTATCGACTCCTTCGCGGAGGCCGCGAGAAGGGGAAGGGACGCCGGATTCGACGCGGTCCAATTGCATGCGGCTCATGGTTACTTGCTGAGCCAGTTTCTTTCTCCGCACACCAACCGCAGGGAAGACCAGTGGGGAGGCTCGGAGGAAAACAGGTTCAGGATCATCAGCGGGATCATGGCCGCGGTGCGGAAAAAGGCCGGAAATGACTTTCCTGTTTGGATCAAACTGAATTCGGAGGACTTTATTGAAACCGGCCTGAAAGTTAGCGACTCGATAAAAATAGCTAAAAGGTTGGAAACGGCTGGGGTTGGCGCGATTGAGGTAAGCGGAGGCATGATGGAGGCCGGCCCCAAGACAGCCAGGACCGGAATTGCCGGAGAAAAAGACGAGGGATATTTTCTCTCGGCGGCCTTGGAAATAAAAAAAGCGATTGGTGTCCCGATTTTCGTGGTTGGCGGGTTCAGGTCAGCCGCCATGATCCAAAAGGCATTGGACCAAGGGATAGACATGGTTTCACTGGCGCGTCCGTTGGTCCGCGAACCGGATTTGATCAAAAAATTCAAGGAAGGGAAGAAGCGGGCGGACTGCATCTCCTGCAACGGCTGCTTCAATCCCGAGGGGATACGGTGCAAACATGCTTGATATTGCGGCAATATTGTGGTAATTATAGCGGATAAAATTTTTTGTAACCGTTCACGGTTCCAGGTTCAGGGTTCCAGGTTTTGGAAAACCCTGTATCCACGCTTATCTCCAAAACCCGCTTACCCATGTGGATTTTCATTGAGCGCTGCTAAAAGCAGGTTAACCAACAGGTCCAATGTGGAGCGCCCTAAAAAAACCTTGTTGGGGCGAATAATCATTCGCCCTTACATTGCCGCGTTTGACGATCTTTCAACCCTGAACCCTGAACCCAGAACTCTGAACCCGTGAACGGATAAAATTTCTTTTACCATTAAAACATTATGTCTTTAAAACTTATTATCGCGGATGACAGCATAACCATCCAAAAAGTCGTCGAGTTGGCCATGGAGGGCGAAGACGTGGAAGTTCTGCCCGCTGACAACGGGGAAATAGCCCTCCAAAAGGCATTGGAGATTGTGCCTGATATTGTCCTGGCTGATATAAACATGGCCAAATTGAACGGCTTCCAGCTCTCCAGGAAGATCAAGGAATCTCCTGCCTTAAAAGATGTTCCAGTCCTTTTGCTGATCAGCGACTTTGATGAGATGGATGAAAATCTGTTCAAGGAAAGCAAGGCGGACGATTATATAGCAAAGCCCTTTAAATCAGAAGAATTGGTCAGAAAGGTTTTAGGGCTTACCGGACCCGGCGCGCTTCCAAGAGAACAAGCTTTTCAATCAGCTTCCGCTGAGGAAGAAGACTGGGGTGATAGCGAGGTGGCTGTGGAGGATTTGTCTGAAGATGGTTTGGAAGAAACAGCGGGAGAACCGCTTAAGCTGGATTCTGGGGACTTGATAAAAAGCTTCGAAGAGGAAGAGCTTTTCGGTGATTTGGCCGGGAAGCCCGAAGGGACACCTGATGAGTTGGGTTTTAAATTCTCGGATGAACTGTCCCTTGGATTGGACGAAGATCTTGACCTGAGCGGACTTGATGTTGATGCGCCGGCAGAGGTGGGAGAAAAGGCCGAAGCACTGGAAGAGGCGGAAGCAGAAGACCTCCTTGGATTGGAAGATGAAGAGGA
>JACRGO010000161.1 GCA_016212295.1 Nitrospinota bacterium
ATTTTACAGATTTTGAGCCTGACCTTGTTCGAGAAAAGTCCATTATTTCAAATACTTACAAAAAGAGAATACAAAATACAGGACTGCTATATGCCTAACCAATTGAATTTATTCGATAATTTAACCGGACAGTAGTGAAGAGGCATGATTTTTTTTCCAATCAAATTAATACTGTACCGCAGGCGTCCCGCCTGCGGTACTTGGCAAGCACATCTATGCCGTCCTATAAATCCGGACCTGGGTGACCTCTGAATTACCGGAGAACAGAATGTTCACAGGGGCGTTTTCAAAATTATTGGGTATGAAGGCCACGCCCTGGGGCGACTTGGAGTTGAATTTGGCCGGGAGGCTCAATCTGCCGTGAGGCGACTCCACAAGGACCATGTCTCCTTCCTTTATGCCATCCAGTTCCTTCATGTCTTTCAGGCTGAGCTCAACGAAGCTCCCTCCGGCAACTGCGTTCAGCGCCTCTGATTTGCGGGAATAAGGTCCGAGATGGTGCAAGAGATTGCCCGTGACCAGGGTGAACGGAAAATCCTTGGGACCCTCGGACGGGGCCGAAAAGGAGACGATACCGGCCTTGCCCTTTGAGTCCGCGCCGGGAGAGTAGGAAACCGTCCCGCCGCACCCTTTCCCTGTGGCGGTGGAAATCCCGCTGTACAGGGGGGAAAGTTGGGCGATCTCGGCCATTGCCTCCTCGGAAATATTTGATTTCAATTTAGCGCCCATTCTTTCGGCGACCTTGCACAGGATATTCAAGTCCGGCAGCGCCTCATCCAAGGGGCTTATCTGCTGGGCAAATCTCTGGACCCTCCCCTCCATGTTGGTAAAGGTCCCGGTCTTTTCAGCGAAGCTCACGCCCGGCAGGACCACATTGGCGTAAGAGGCGGTTTCCGTTATGAAGAGGTCCTGGCAAATTATGAATTCAATCTTACCAAGGGCCTCCCGGACCTTTTGCCCGTCCGGATACCTCATCACCGGATCTTCACCCATGATATAAAGGGCTTTGATCTTGCCGTCGATTGCCTGTTGGATAATATCGCCTGTTTCCTTGCCTGGTTCCGGGACAGGTTTTCCCCACGCCTTTTCGAACTTCTCTCTCACCTTCGGATCCTTCGCGGACTGGTAGCCAGGAAGCATGTTGGGCGTTACCCCCATGTCGTTGACTCCCTGGGAATTGCTGAATTCGCGGAAAAGCATGATCCCGCCCTTGCCGCTGTTTCCGTTGCCGGTCAAAATAATCAGGTTCTTCAATGCCTCAAGGGCCGTTGCATTGCCCGCGTTCCCTATAATGTCCCTGCCGCACAGGAAGGCCGTTCCCTCAGAGGAAGCGAGCCCCTCGGCGGCCCGAGAAATCTCCGCCGCAGCGACGCCGGTTATCCTCTCCACGTAATCCGGCGTGAACGTGGAAACTGAATTTCTTAGTTCCTCCAGGTTTTCGATGCGCGATGCGGCAGCCTCCCGCGGGACCAAATTCCTTGTAAGTATTTCATGAATGATTCCGTTTACCAGAGCCGCCTCTGTCCCCACCCTGTGAGCAAGGGACTGCGAGGCGATCCGCCCCAGCCGGATGTTCCTGCTGTTCGCGACAATCAACTTCGCGTTCAACTTAGTCACGGCCCGTCGTATCATATTACCGGCCACCGGACTCTCCTCGGTCGCGTCAGCCCCAGCAAGGAATATAAGCTGGACCTTGTCGAGACGCTCCAACGGCGCGAGGACCAATCCGCCCAAGGTTTCCGGCAGGCCCTCGCCAACGGCCCTGTTCTTCATGTTAAGGATGTTGTCCACCTTGGCTGAGCCCACAACGGTCCTGATGAATTTCTGGAATAGATAATTCTCCTCGTTGGACATTCTTTCAGAGCCCATGCCGGCCACTGCCTGTGGTCCGTGTTCATCGATAATCCTCTTCAGATTTTTAGAGACCTCTTCCAAGGCGTCGTCCCAAGATACAGGGCTAAGGGTTTTCCCGCTCCTGATCAGGGGTTTGGACAATCTGTCCTTGCTGTGGATATACTGAAACCCCTGCCATCCCTTGGAGCACTGGAAATTGCCGTTGATTCCAAGTCCGTGCACTGCCTTCGCGCCTGTTACCAGATTTTCCCTCTCGCGCACGTCGTAGGAGATGGAGCAGCCGGTACCGCAAAAGGAGCATATCGAGTTCACTGTCTTGACGTTCCAGGCCCTTCCCTTCATTATGAAACGGCTGTTCCTTGCGCCCACCGGGCAGGTGGTGACGCAATGGCCGCAGAAGTCGCAATTCAATTCATTTTGAAAGGGCGTCCCGACGTAGGCGTTGAATCCACGCTTCACGAGGCCGATGGCGCCGACGCCTTGGATTTCGTTGCAGACCCTGATGCACTTTCCGCAGAGCACGCAACGGTTGTCGTTTTGTTCGATGCAGGGATTGGAGATGTCCGCCTCCTTTTCCTTCCTTGGCATTTTGAACCGGCTCGTCTGAAGCCCGAATTCGTACGTCAGGTCCTGGAGGTGGCATTGTCCGGCCGCGGGGCAGACAGGGCAATCAAGGGGATGGTGGACCAGCAGCAACTCTATATTGGTCTTCCTGGCCTTGGCGATTTTTTCGGATTTGGTTTTGACCACCATTTTATCCGCGGCAGGGGTGACGCAGGAGGCAAAAAGCCTGGGCGGACCGCCCTCTATCTCAACAAGGCAGATGCGGCACGCGCCCGTGGGCGCAAGGCGGTCGTCGTGGCAGAAGGTGGGTATATAAACCCCGGCCTTTTTCGCGGCGTCCAGAATAGTGGCGCCGTTTTCCACTTCAACCTGTATTCCATCTATTGTTACCTTGATCATTTTTCTGTTTTCACTAAAATGATTATTAAGCCGTCATAGCTTAACAGCGCAGTTAAACCATAGCTGGCCTTGATCCCTTTTTTTTGAATTTTTTACTGATATTTGTTACTGTTATTCCAACTATTTTCTTACCACGCAATCTTAAAAATATGCCATCCTCCAAAACATCCGTATCAGTTGCATTTTGAGGCCGCTCTAAACTTACATACAAAACATCAGCTTCTTCATCAAAATCAAACCATATATGGTTTGCTCCAACTTTTTTAATATGAGGCAATGCCTCGAATATTTCTTTTACCGCTACGGCTGTTGTTGCCATAATATACCCCTCAGCCTTACTTGATCGCCCTGAACGGGCAAGCCTCTATGCAGGCCCGGCACTTCGTGCAGGTAGCGTGGTTGATCCGGGCCGTCTGCTTCTTTTCCCATACCAGGGCGTCGGTTGGACACGGCTTCTTGCAAAGTCCGCACTTGGTGCAGACGTCCTCGCGCACCTCGAACTTGAGCAGCGGCACGCACACAGTGGCCGCGCAAAACTTGTCCTTTATGTGCTGCTCGTATTCATGCCTGTAATACCGGATGGTGCTGAGGACCGGGTTGGGCGCGGTCTGGCCCAGGGCGCAAAGCGAGGCGGCCTTGATGTCGTTGCCTAGGTCCTCCAGCTTCTGGATGTCCTCCATCTCCCCTTCCCCGCGGCAAATCCGCTCCAGGATATCCAGCATTACCTTGGTCCCAACGCGGCAGGGAGTGCATTTCCCGCAGGACTCCTCCGCGGTGAAGTTGAGAAAATACCGGGCCACGTCCACCATGCAGTTCATCTCGTCCATGACCACCACGCCGCCGGAGCCCATGATGGCGCCGGCCTGGATAAGGGACTCATAATCAATCGCCGTTTCCGCGTGCTCGAAGGGGATGCACCCGCCTGAAGGGCCTCCCAATTGGGTGGCCTTGATCTGGACATTTTTTCTGTCCGATCCCCCGCAGATATCGATCAGCACCTCCCGCAGTTGAATGCCCGCCGGGACCTCTATCAAGCCGGGGTTTTTAATTTTCCCGGTAACGGCGAAGACCTTGGTCCCCTTGGTCTTTTCCGTCCCTATCTCCGCGTACTTGGCCCCGCCCATGAGGATGATGTGGCCGATATTGGCAAGGGTCTCAACGTTATTGATATTGGTGGGCTTTCCGAAAAGTCCCTTGATCGCCGGGAATGGCGGCCTGGACCTTGGCATTCCCCTGAAACCCTCTATGGATGCCATGAGGGCCGTTTCCTCGCCGCACACGAAGGCGCCCGCGCCCTCTTTTATAATGAGTTGGTAGTCAAAGCCGGAGCCCAGGATATTTTTACCGAGATAGCCGTGCTTATTGGCGTCATCGATGGCCACCAGCAATTGTTCGATGGCCAGTGGATATTCCGCGCGGCAATATATATACCCAGTGTTGGCCCCTATGGCGTAACCGCCGATTATCATGCCCTCCAGGACAGCGTGTGGATCGCCCTCAAGGACGCTACGGTCCATGAAGGCCCCTGGGTCGCCCTCGTCCGCGTTGCATATAAAATATTTTTGAGGTCCGGGAGACTTGGACGCGAAGCTCCATTTCATCCCTGTGGGAAAACCGGCGCCGCCCCTGCCGCGAAGGCCGGACTTGGTCACTTCATCTATAACCTGCTGCTGGGTCATTTCCTTGAGGACCTTGGTAACGGCCTTGTAGCCGTCCATTGCGATGTAATCATCAAAGCTCTTGGGGTCGATATACCCGCACCGCTTTAGGACTATTTTCCGCTGTTTAGCGAAGAAGGGAATTTCATCAAAGAACGGGACCCCCTCGTATGGGTTTTCGTCCTTGCCGTTAGTATGCATCTGGGCGAGGACCGACTTCTTGTCTATCTCCCCTTCCTTGATGTGTTTTTGCAGGATTTTGCCGACTTTTTCAGCATCCACCTGCTTATAAGTCACCCGCGTCCTGCCTGGCATCACGATGTCCATAAGGGGCTCCAGGGAGCAGCACCCGATGCACCCCACGGCGTTGAGGTCGGCCTCTATCCCCAATTCCTTCAACTGCCTTTCCACTTCGGGGTAGACCTTCACTCCACCCGCCGCCTGCCCGCAGGTGGCCATTCCAACAAGGACTTTTATTCTGTCTTTTGCGGTTGCCATCTAATATCCGCCATTAAAAATAATAGTGTCACTTAATATTATATTTATTAATCCGCCCCGATTCAAAGGTGCGGGGAAGAGTAATTTTATGGGAAAAACAAAGGAGATGTCAAATTCGAGTGGACGTGATAAAATAACGGTTCTCGGTTCTCGGTTCACGGTTACCGGTTTTTTCAATTAATAATACAGGGCTTTCGGCATTTTTGATATTGGTTTCAAACTGTAAACCGTGAACGGTTATTAATTTTTCTCCTTGACCTTCCCCATGGCCTCCAATTTCCTTCCAACCACCCCTCAAGAAGCCAACGCCAGGGGCTGGAACCAATTGGACGTGATCCTGGTTACCGGCGACGCCTATGTCGACCATCCCTCCTTCGGCGTGGCGGTGGTGGGCCGCTTTCTTGAGTCCCTGGGCGTCCGCGTCGGGATCATTGCCATGCCGGACGTGGAAAAGCCGGAGGATTTCACCCGCCTCGGCGCCCCGGCCTGGTTCTTCGGCGTGACTGCCGGAAACCTGGACTCCATGCTCATGCGCGCAACCGCATCCAGGAAACACCGCTCGGACGACGATTATGCCCCTGGAGGAAAGGCCGGTCTTCGTCCCAAAAGGGCCGCGATAGCTTATTGCAACAAATTAAGGGAACTCTTCCATGATTCTCAAATTTTGATCGGCGGACTGGAGGCGTCCCTGCGCCGTCATGCCCATTATGATTATTGGGACAACAAGGTAAGGCGGTCGATGCTGCTGGACTCACGCGCCGACCTCCTGGCCTTCGGCATGGCGGAGCGTCCGTTGGCAGCCATAGTGGAGGCGGTGAGGCGGGGGAAGCGGTTAAAGGAATTGAAGGACATCCACGGAACCGCGGCAATGATAAGCCTTTCGGAAAGGAAAGAACTTGGCGACGAAGCCGTCACCCTCCCTTCCTACGAGGAAGTCTCCGTAAATAAAATCAAATACGCCAGGGCCTCGTGCATTATTCATGATCACCAGAACCCGTGGTCCGGGAAAACGCTCGTTCAGAAACACGGAAACAGGTACGTAAGGGTCAACCCGCCCGCCCTTCCCCTTACCACAAAGGAACTCGACGCTGTCCATGCCCTTCCATTCACGCGGGAGCCGCATCCATCCTACAAGGAAAGAGTGCCGGCCTTTGAGATGATTCGCTTCTCTGTAACGGCCATGCGGGGCTGCTTTGGAGGCTGCGCCTTCTGCGCCTTGACCGTCCACCAGGGCAAGGCCATCCAGAGCCGGTCCGTGAAATCAGTGGAGGAAGAGGTAAAACAAATTACGCGCATGAAGGGATTCACGGGCTACGTGTCCGACGTCGGCGGTCCCACGGCCAACATGTACATGATGGGTTGCCTCGACTCGAAGGCGGAATCGGCCTGCCGCAAGCTCTCCTGCGTTTTTCCAAATATATGCCGGCGGCTGGGCACGGACCATTCGCCCCAGATCGAGATGTTGCGGAAGGCAAGCGTGGTGAAGGGAGTAAAGAAGGTGTTCGTAGCTTCAGGCGTAAGGTATGATCTTGCGAATCTGTCGCCTGAGTATATCCGCGAACTGGCCAGGAACCATGTGTCAGGCCAGTTGAAGGTCGCGCCTGAGCACTGCCATCCGAAGGTACTGGCCGCGATGCGGAAACCTCCAATAGAGGAGTTTGAAAAGTTTGAGAAACGCTTCGCCGAGGAATCAAAAAACGCCAAGCTGGACCAATACCTTGTCCCTTATTTCATCTCCGCCCATCCCGGATGCGGCCTGGAGGAGCAGATCGCCCTGGCGGAGTATTTAAAAAGCCATAACATGCGTCCACGCCAGGCCCAGGAGTTTATCCCCCTGCCGCTGACATTGGCCGGGGACATGTATTACACCGGGATTGATCCAATGACCGGCTCTGATGTGGCGGTGGCCAAGGGAGAGAGCGACAGGAAATTACAGAGGGCCTTGATGCAGTACTTCAAGCCTGAAAACCGGGAGATGGTTAATCAAGCCATGCGGATATGGCAGGGGAGGCAAAGAAAGAAGTCGGCTACCCCTCAATTACCCTGAATGTGGTAAGGAAATTTTCCAACTGTTTTAAAAAGGATAATTTCTGCCTCCCAGGGGCAGCCGGGACAAGATTTTTTTGCTTAATCGCTGATTTTAGAGGAAAAATGGTCGGGACGACAGGATTTGAACCTGCGACCCCTGCGTCCCGAACGCAGTGCTCTACCAGGCTGAGCCACGTCCCGACATATTAAATAGCGCTTATTGGAAGTTGAATTCTAGAAAGTTCTTTTTTAATTATCTCTTTATAGTGTTTCAGGCGGACTTTGGAATCGTCTAGTTCCGCCCCGAAACTCCTGTTGTAATTCTTATATATCAGTCCCACCGGAATTTCAAGAATGGACAATCCCGAAGCATAGGCCTGTATCCAAAGCTGCAAGGGGAAGCCATAGCCCTTTTCATCAAGGGAAAGTTTTTTCAGGGCCTCGACCTTATATGCCTTGAATCCGCAGAAGGTGTCAGTCAGGCCAAAAGAGGTGATCTGATTTATGATTCGCGTGATTTCCCGGTTGATTTCCTTCCTGGTTTCGGGCGGGGGCAGTTCCATTGGGACCGGATTTATATACCTGCTGCCGGAAACAATGTCCGCGTCCCTGATCTTTTCCAAAAATTTTGGAATAAGATGCGGCTCATGCTGGTCATCGCAGTCCATGGTCAAAACAACTTCATACCCTCTTTCAAGGGCATAGGCAAAGCCCTCCATGAGCACGAAACCGTAACCCTGGTTGGAAGAATGCTCCAGAAGCCGGATGCCCTTGATGTTCCTTAAAATTTCCTTGGAGTTATCGCCGGACCCGTCGTCAATGACAAGAATGTCATCAACGGAAAAACGCTGGACTTTTCTGATGACCTCTTGAATATATTCTTCTTCATTGTATACGGGAATTACTATGAGAGGCTTCACGATAGTCAGCAGCTTCGTCTTTTGAAAATAATAAGCGGGCCTCGCATGTAGTCAGGCCTTAAGAGAAAAATCAGGAACATGGCGATGTTTAAATATCCTCGAACTTGGAGGGTTTATCGCCTTTCTTGTGTTCTTCCCCTTTTTCTTCATCTTCCCTTAATTTGGCGATTTTACTTTTCATTCTCTTTAAAAGGTCCGCATAGGATGAGTCCGAGATAATCTTTCCAAATTGGGACCTGTAATTTCTAATCATGCTCACATTCTCGATAATGAAATCATAGCAAACCCATTCAGATCCCTTCTTTATCATCCTGTAATCCACAGGAATCTCGTCATCCTTTTTGACGATGAGGGTCTTAAGAGTGGCTGTTCCTTCTTCGTCGATCAGCTCCTTTACGTAGTCAATTCTTTCATCAGTAGTATATTTTTCGATCTTAGTTATATAAGTGTTCCTCAGGAGCTCGCCGAATACCTCGGAAAATTCCTTCCTTTCGTCCGGGGTCCTGTCGTTCCAATTTTTAGCCAGCGCCCTTTTGGACATCTCGACATAATCGAACCTGGAGTTGACTATTTTCTCGATTTTTTCCCTTCGAATTTTTTTGGCCGGTTCGTTCTTGATCAGGGAAAGTATCTCATCTATGGATTTTTTCATCCCATCCGTTACTTCAGCGGAAAAGGACCTGACCGGAAAAATAAGCAAAAAAGCCAGCATTAATAAGAAAAGGACTGTTTTTTTTAAGTTATTTTTGTGTGTCATGCGAAGCGCCGCTCCAATAAAAAGTTAGTTAATTTAAAGGGTTATAGAGAAAAATTTATACCACAGGAAATGAAGGAAAAGCAAGAAGAACCAAATCTGTATCCAAAAAAAAGCCATGCCTGGACAGGCCGGAACCAAGTCAGGGTTTTATTTCTGATTTCAGCGGCCACTCATCCTCTCCATGCGCGATACTTATTAACGATGGGCAGCCTCCTGTCCTTGCCGAACGCCTGGGGGGTTATTTTTATTCCCGGCGGCGCCTGCCTCCTCTTGTATTCATTAAGATCAACAAGGGAGATCACCCTCTTCACTATTTCCCGGTCGAATCCGTCCGCGACGATCTCGCTCAAGACCTTATTATTTTCCACGTACCGGACCAGGATAGGGTCCAAGACCTCGTAAGGCGGCAGGGAATCCGTGTCCTTCTGTCCTGGCCGGAGCTCCGCTGAAGGCTCCTTCTCCACGGTGGCCTGGGGAATGATCTTCCTGCCCTTGGATGAATTCAACCACTTCGCAAGCTCGTATACCATGGTCTTGTACACGTCCTTTATCACCGCGAATCCTCCGGCCATGTCGCCATACAGGGTGCAGTACCCGACGCTTGTCTCGCTCTTGTTGCCTGTGGTGAGCGCCAGCCAGCCGAATTTGTTGGACAGGGTCATTAGGATGGTCCCCCTGATCCTGGCCTGAAGATTTTCCTCGGCCAGACCGCGCTCAATGCCCTTGAAAGGCCCTGCCAGCAATGCCTCGAAGGAAGCGACCACCGGGGCTATGGGAATATTGAGAAAACGGATTGAGAGGTTCTTCGCCAGTTGGTCCGAATCTGACACGCTCCCTTCCGAGGAATATATGGACGGCATGGTGACCCCGATGACGTTCCCGGGACCCAACGCCTCAACGGCAATGGAGGCCACAAGGGCGGAGTCGATCCCGCCGCTCAGCCCTATCACCACCTCACGAAACCCGTTCTTGAAAACGTATTCTCGCACCCCAAGGCAGAGGGCTCTGAAAATTTCCTCCAGGGGGTCCATCGGCCTGGCTTTTCCCAGCGTGATGGATTTATCTCTGGAAATTTTTTTTATTCCGCCCTCTATCTGTATGGTCTCCACGCGAAGGCCTGGGACCTCCAATGGCCGCGATTGGCTCCCGTCCCTTTTCTTTTCCCCGGCCGGGACCTCAAGGTCAACATATAGAATCTCTTCCTTGAATTGCGCCGCTGACGCGATGATTTTCCCGCGATTGTC
Organism: Nitrospinota bacterium; assembly: GCA_016212295.1. GTDB lineage: Bacteria > Nitrospinota > Nitrospinia > JACRGO01 > JACRGO01 > JACRGO01. Next base: position 9,923 of record JACRGO010000161.1, read on the forward strand.
CAATACCATACTGTAGCCGTCGAAGATCAACTCGTCCTGGCCGCCCACCAGGTTAGTGTACACAATGAAAACTCCGCAACTCGCTGCCAGGCGTTGCAGGATGGCCTCCCGTTCCAGCCGCTTACCCGCGAAATAGGGAGAGGCGGAAATGTTGAATAATATGTCAGCGCCGCCGATGAGGCATTGGTTGGCCGCCGGACATATGGGCTGGTAGATGTCCTCGCAGATATTGACCCCGAAGCGCAGGGAGTCCAGGACAAAAACCGGGCTGCTAGCGGAAGGCTCGAAGTATCTTTTCTCGTCAAAAACGCTGTAGTTGGGGAGGAGGACCTTGCGGCAGACGGATACTAACTTGCCGTTCCGGATGACCGCTGCGGCATTGTGGATATTATCTCCTGTCTTGTCCGCGAAACCGACGATGGCGGTGAGGTCCCCGGTTTCCTTCACGATCTCCTCAAGCCATTTCAGGTTCTCGGCTATGAAGAGGGGCTTCAAAAGGAGGTCTTCCGGAGGATAGCCGGTGATGGCCAGTTCCGGGAAAGTGATGAACTGCGCGCCCTTTTCTTCCGCTTCCTTCAGGGCGGCGATGATCCTTTGGGAGTTTCCCTCAAGGTCACCTACAGTGGTATTGATTTGGGCCAGGGCTATGCGAAACATTGTCATTGGACAATAATATCATAGAACGTTTGAATACGTCGAAATTTATTTTGCTTGCGGCGCCTTACCTCCAGGGATTTGGAAATCCTTAAGGCCGTGAATCGCTACCGCTACCTAAGAAGCGGAGAAATTGAAAGGCTGATTTTCGCGGAAAATGGCACTACTCAAAGTGCACACCGCCGCTTAAAGTATCTTTTTCATAATCATTACTTGGGTCGTATCCAGCCCTTAATCCGACCGGGGAAAGGTTCGGCGGAAACTTTAGGGAGAATAAGGGATAAGGTAAATTGGGCAATGATTACCATCGAAATTCCTATCGAGGGGCAAATAATCAAGATTAATGTCTACGATGCCAGACAAGCGGTGTCATTAGTCAAGGGCTTTTATGCACAAAAGCATAATGGAACCCCTTACTTTGAGTTGCCCAATATTGAAATTTTATCGGCCAAGAAAGATAAATTTGTAAAAAAACATTGCCAAGACATGTTTGAAACCTTACGCGATGGGGGCTATAATCCCAAGCGGGTCACCGGATCAAGCCAAGCCCTAAAGAGGAAAGGAGGTGAGCCATGAAAAAGGGCAATCGTTTGATTCTCAGAGGTAAAACATGGCATGCCGACGTTGTAATAAAAGGCCATGGAATCCGATAAAGCACCGGTCTTGAAAACGTGAAGGATGCCATTGATGTCCTTGCCAAAATAAGGACAGATATCATCAAAGGGCAGTATTTCCCAAAGCCGCAAGGAGAGAATAATATCTTCTGTACTACAAACTTATAAAACTTTGTTTTTTTAGCAAAGTTTTTAAAACCCGTTAGCCAGTAGCTAACGCAACACTTACTACTGGCGAAAGGTGACGTCTTCATGAATGCCTATTGAATGGGAGTAGAATATCGTGTCAAAAAAGGATAATCAAGTAAAACCGTCA
>JACRGO010000169.1 GCA_016212295.1 Nitrospinota bacterium
AGAAATTTGAGTTGTCAGCGGCGTCTGAAAATTTGTTTTTAAAAAATTCCCCTCTTGAGAGGGGTGGCCGAAGGCCGGGGTGTGTTAAGGGGCTTCTTATTCATGCCTCAGTATAAACATTTTTTCAAGACAGCTTCTAAGATTTCAGATTTGTGGTTGATTTTTTCTTTTATATTCTTCCAATCTGAAATCTGAAATTTCAAATATAAATGTGGGGGGTCAGTCCCTTCTCCCCTTGAGGACCTTGTCCATCAACTCCTGTCTCAATATGCTATGCTCCACGGCCTTTTTGGCCAGGAATAAAAGGTCCTTCGCGCTGAAGGGTTTTTCTATATAGGCAAAGGCCCCTTTTCTCATGCAGGCTGCCATCTTCCTCAACGAGGATTGGCCGGTTATCATTATTACTTCAGTAAACGGCGAGGTGTCTTTCACTTTCTCGAGAAAAACAATTCCATCCATTATGGGCATTAAAATATCCGAAAAGACCAATTGGATTCTTTCATGGATGCACAACTCGATGGCCTCGTTCCCGTCGCAGGAAGTCATGATCGTGAAGCCTTCCTTTTCCAGGGACCTTTTCAGTATGTCGCGAATGGACTCCTCATCATCCAGTATTATGATTTTTATTTCTTTATTGTCCAAGATTCCGCCAATTTCAGTGGTTTGGGCGCCAACTGGCCCCTGATGCCAGTATTACAGACCTATAAAACTTTGTTTTTTTAGCAAAGTTTTTTCCAGTTCAAGTTTAAAGTGACTAAAATTTAAAGCGCGCTAAAGTTAAGGTGGAAAAGCAATTTTTTATTTTTAACTTTAGTCACTTTAGATCACTTTTAATTTGGTTGCGGCGAAGCCGCGCCATGAGCTGTTACTAAACATACAACCTCCTGTAATGCCATAATTTAAGCCCGTTTTCTTCCACCATCTCCACCGTGAATTTATTGAATGCCCCGCAAATCCCCTTTAGCAGGACATAAAAATTTTCCAAGGCGGCCTCCTCCGGCGCCGCGCTTAACAGCGCGGCCACGATTTTTTCCACTTTGCCGCCGGATATAGGCTTGTACTGGAGCCACTTGGCCGCCTGCGCTGAAACGAGTCCGGCGATCAGGTATTGCTTGTCAGTCATGCTTTCCTTGAAACCATTTTTCACGGAGTTGTATTCACAATCTATTTGCTCCAGCATCTTCTCCCTGCATAATTCCGCCATGCGCCCGGCCACGAACCAGTCGCCTGCCGCGTTAAAGTAGTTCTTTATCTCATAACTCAAGCCGAAAGGAAGAAACCATTTATGGATATTGCTTGAAAAGGCCGGGGGGAGGGTTTCGCAGTGCAGGGCATGAATAAACTCATGGAGCAGGTCCAGTTTATAAAAGGGCGAACAGGACCTACGCGGAAAAAATATGACATGCTCCTTTTTCTCGCGGCAGGAACGGATTCCGAAGCCGCGCTCCCCGGAGTTTTTCCGGATTATCTTCCATTGGATCTGGGAGCGGATATGTTGTAAAGCCCGGTCTTCCAGGGAAAAATTATAGGCCATTTACTTTCATTATAGGTTTGTGCGGGCTTTTATTCAATAACCGGGCGCGGGCCGTGAGCTCACTATTAACAGCCGCAAAGGAGGGATAGGTCTCCAGGGAAGTCCATGCGCCGGAAAAGGGTCCCAGGCGTTCCGAAGATGAGTGTGATATTGTTAGGCTGCTTTTACCTTTTTTTCCTGTTTTGACTCAGCATCCTTCAATCTTAAATCCTCGGCTATCATGTTCATTGTTTTTACAATTTCTACTTAATTTTATTATATTTAGCATGCTGTATGCCCTCCAAATGGACATATAGCGGAGAGATTCCTTGCTGCTTTCCATGGCTATCCCTTAAACAATATCGGCGGGAATCGACATCTCTTGGTTTTCCCGGCCCCTGATCCCTGACACCTGTGAACTATTATTTCATCTGATAATGCTAACGCCCATAACGCCTGGCCAGATCATGAAGCATCCGGCCATGTTCCGTGGTGAGCTGGCCTGGCAAAAGCCGCCAGCGCCAGTTGTCCACCGGATGCGCCGGATTGTTCATACGCGCCTCTCCTCCCAGCCCTATAAGGTCCTGGACCGGAACAATGACGGCGCCGGCCGGTGATTCCTGCAGTATCCTTAACAAGGCCGCAAGGCATTCCCGTCCGTCCCCGTCGCATTTGATATATTTCCTCAACCGTTGCAGTTCTTCCTCCGAAGCCTCTTCGCTGAACCATCCGATGAATGTATTGTTGTCGTGCGTGCCTGTATAGGCAATACAATTTTCCTCATAGGTATGCGGCAGATAAGGGTGTTCCGGATCGTCATTCCCGAAGGCGAAGAGCAGCACCTTCATCCCGGCAAAGCCGTAATGGTCCTTTGCCTCCACCACGTCCGGGGTGATAATGCCCAGGTCCTCCGCTATGACCGGCAAATCCGGAAAGACGCTTAGCAGCTCGTCGAAAAAATCATATACCGGGACGTCCATCCACTCGCCGTTCATGGCCGTTGACTCTCCGGCGGGAACTTCCCAGTATTGAACAAGTCCACGGAAATGGTCGATGCGCGTGATATCGTAATTCGCGAAGGTGCGTCTTAGACGCTGGACCCACCAGTCATAGCGCCTCGAGGCCAAGGCGTCCCACCGGTAAACTGGATTGTTCCACAACTGGCCCGTGGCGCTGAAATAATCCGGTGGAACGCCGGAAACAGCGAGCGGACGTTTCCGTCCGTCAAGTTTGAAAATATCAGGATGCGCCCAGACGTCGGCGCTGTCATAGCTGACATAAATGGGGAGGTCCCCAAGTATTCTGATCCCCTTGTTATTGCAATACGCCTTTAATTCTTCCCATTGGCGGCAGGCGAGATACTGCAGGAATTTATGTTTGAGAACAGCGGTCTTGAGGCGGGAGCGGGCCTGGGCCAATGCCTTGGGGCGGCGGTCGCGGAGTTCCGGCGGCCATCCTCCCCAGTCAGGGGCAGGTAATTCCTCACGCAAGGCAGAAAAGAGCGCGAAGTCCTCCAGCCAGAAATTTTCCGTTTCACAAAAGGCATTGAATTCCAGGGGTTCTTTCTTGGAGAGAAAACGCCGGAAGGCGATTTCAAAATACTCAGCCTTTTCCCTTGCCACTGCCTCGAAATCCACGAAACTCTCAGGCGATGATGCGGAATCCTTTATGTCCTTGGGGCTGAGATAGCCGTCCCTCGCCAGAAGGTCTATATTGATGTATAGAGGATTGCCCGCGAAGGCGGAGGAGCTGAAATAAGGGGAGTAGCAGCCCTGTCCAGCCACCGGGCTTAGAGGCAGGATCTGCCAATATTTTTGGCCTGCCCCGGCGAGAAAATCCGCGAAGGCATAGGCCTCGGCCCCGAAGTCCCCCATGCCTCCCTTCGACGGCAAGGATGAAATGTGCAGTAAAAGTCCGCTTGCTCTGCTCTGCATAATGTTCACAGGCTAGCAGACTCAGATTTTAAAGTCAAAAAATTTGGCAATAGTTGACAGGGGGCAGTCGTCAGGGTGCAGGATAATTACAAAGAACAAACAAGGAAAAGGAATTGTTTTGGATGCACGGTAAATTTGTTCTACCATATCTCACACGCCATTAAGGGTGCAGGAGTTTTTTGTCATGCGCAGGTAATCGAAGACCAACCTGGCGCTACGGTGTAGTTGCCTCATCTTTTGCGCGACATTGGAGACACCTTTGG
>JACRGO010000020.1 GCA_016212295.1 Nitrospinota bacterium
CCGGCGGTGGCTGAAAAATTTATTCCTTTAAAAATTCCCCTCTTGAGAGGGGTGGCCGAAGGCCGGGGTGTGTTAGCGTGTTTTTTATACCAACCGCATATTGCCCTTCAGGATAAACATTTTTTCCAAGACAGCTTCTAACAGCATTTATGGAGTATGGGAGCCGGATGTCCCGGCAACGCCGAATATGTTAAAATGCAAGACCTATCACGGCATGGCCGCAATCAAAATAAATTTCTGAACGCAACAATATTCCAAAGAGAAAGGAAAAATCAAAAATGCCGGACGCCGACTCCAACGCCCCTTCAAACTTCATCAAGGATATCATTGATGAAGACCTTAAAAACAACAGGAACGACGGACGGGTCCATACCCGTTTTCCACCGGAGCCAAACGGCTACCTGCATATAGGACACGCCAAATCCATCTGCCTCAACTTCGGCCTGGCCTCTGGCTATAAGGGACTTTGCAACTTGCGGTTCGACGACACCAACCCTTGCAAGGAGGAATCGGAATTCGTTGAAGCCATCAAACGCGACGTCCAGTGGCTTGGGTTTGACTGGGCGGACCGGGAATACTTCGCTTCCGATTATTTTGAAAAGCTGTGCCAATACGCCGTGGAATTGATCAAGCTCGGCAAGGCGTACGTCTGCGGCCTGAGCGCGGAGGAAATCCGGGAGTATCGCGGCTCGCTTACCAGGCCAGGCAGGGAGAGCCCGCACCGGGACCGTCCAGTGGAGGAAAATCTGGACCTTTTCCAGAGGATGCGTGACGGAGAGTTCGAGGAGGGGACCTGTTTGCTCAGGGCAAAAATAAACATGGCCTCTCCAAACATCAACATGCGCGACCCGGCCATCTACCGGATAATCAAGACGCCCCATCACCGCACCGGCGATAAGTGGAGAATCTATCCCATGTACGACTTCGCGCACTGCCTCTCCGACTCCATCGAAGGAATCACCCATTCCATCTGCACCCTTGAGTTCGAGGACCACCGGCCCCTGTACGACTGGTATCTTGACGAGCTCAAGGTGAAATGCCGTCCCAGGCAGATAGAGTTCGCGCGGCTCAACCTCAGCCACACCATAATGAGCAAGCGGAAGCTAATGGAACTGGTCCAGGAGGGGCTCGTCTCCGGATGGGACGATCCGCGAATGCCGACCCTGGCCGGACTGCGGCGCCGGGGGTTTACGCCGGAGTCCATCCGCGACTTCTGCGAACGCATCGGCGTTGCCAAGGCGGACAGCATGGTGGACGTTGCCCTGCTTGAGCACTGCCTGCGTGAGGACCTGAACAAACGCGCCCTCAGGGTCATGGCGGTCCTTCGGCCCTTGAGAGTGGTCATCGAGAATTATCCGGAGGGAAAGGTGGAGGAAATGGACGCGGAGAACAATCCGGAATATCCGGGCGCCGGTGCGCGCAAGGTCCCTTTTTCCCGCGTGGTTTACATAGAGCTGGATGATTTCCGGGAAGACCCGCCCAGGAATTTTTTCCGCCTTGCGCCTGGCAGGGAGGTGCGGCTCAAGCACGCCTATTACATCAAATGCGAAAAAGTGATTAAGGACGAAAGGACCGGCGAAGTGGTGGAATTGCGGTGTACATACGATCCGGAGTCGCGCGGCGGCTGGACCAATGACGGGCGCAAGGTTAAGGGGACCTCTCATTGGGTCTCGGCCGGGCATTCGCTGGAGGCCGAGGTGCGGCTCTACGATCACCTCTTCACAAGCCCCAACCCGGACGCGGAAAAAGCCGCGGACTATAAGACGCTTTTGAACCCGAATTCATTGAATACCCTGGCCTCGTGCCGCGTTGAGCCAAGCCTCGCGGGCGCGGTCCCTGGCAGCCATTACCAGTTCCTCCGGCAGGGATATTTCTGCGTTGACCCTGATTCCTCAAATGGAAAACTTGTCTTCAACCGCACTGTCTCCTTGCGCGACACGTGGGGCAAGGTGGAGAAGAAGAAGAATTGATGCTTGCCAGACAATTTGTATATATAATGTTCATAGGTTAAGAAATGACATCCAAACCAAAAGTGGCGGTGACAAAAAAGCAAGAGATGACGTTGAGGAAATCGTCCACGTATTGCATGAGGCTGGGCACTTTAAAGATGATTATCCGTTTATACGAGGCCCTCAGCTTCACGGTGCAACGCTGGTGGAAAAATGAAAACTGCGAACAATCGAGTCAAATTGGCCACGAGAAGCGCTACGGCGCTAAAAGAAAAAAACAGAGGCCAAAAGGCGGGAGTGATTTTGCATTATGTTGGATTTTGATGTTGAAAAAACTGTTCAATACTGGGCTGAAGGCGCGGAGTACGATATGGGTGTGGCGGATGCCATGCTTCAAACTGGCAAGCATCCGTATGCATTATTCATGGGGCATCTGGCATTGGAAAAACTACTGAAGGCTTTAGTGGTCAAAACAACACAAAAACATGCCCCGTTTACCCATTCTTTAACGCTGTTGGCTGAGAAGTCAGGGGTTCAAATCCCTGATGAAATAATATTGATGCTTGCCGAGTTCATGGAATTTCATTTCGAATCCAGGTATCCCGAGGAACAAAAGAATTTTTACCTGAAATGCACAAAGGAATTTACGGCGGGGAAAATACAAAAGGTTAAAGAGGTTTTCACATGGTTGAAAAAAAAGTTGTAGAGAAAATAGAAAAGTTTGTAAAAGCGTTGAGAAGAGAAAAAATAAATATTGCCAAGGTTATACTGTATGGATCAAGGGCATCGGGGGAATCTCATGAATACAGCGATATCGACGTAGCGGTTGTATCCCCGGATTTTGGGAAAGACAGATTTGAAGAGGGCGCGCAACTGTTTAAAATTGCTTGCAAAATTGACTCCTTGATAGAGCCTGTTCCGATTTCCCTTGAGTCTTATGAAAAAGACACGTGGATCCCTCTGATATATGAAATCAGGGAAAATGGAGTGGAACTGGAAACGATGGCATCTGTATAGCGATGCAGAGTTGATGTGGTTGCCAAGTACCGCAGGCGTCCCGCCTGCAATTTTTATTTGCCTTGAGGGATGCAGTCGTGGGACGCCCGCGGTAATGTACTTATTTAACCAAATTGGAGCAAAACCGAATGCCATGCAATAAAACTTTCCGCCCTTTCCGGACCGGCCTTTCCGGTTTTATCGTTTTGATTCTCTTCCTGTTTTTTTCCTGCCTGCCGGGAATGGCCTTGGCGGAATCGCCCGGCTCCGCGGCGGCGTTCCCTCTGGACGTCACCAGGATGAACCTGCAGGAACTGATGGCCGTCAAGATCACCTCAGTGTCGAAAAAGCCCCAGGCCATGTCCGAAACCGCGGCCGCCGTTTTTGTGATCACCCAGGAAGACATCCGAAGGTCCGGCGCCGCCTCCATCCCGGACGCCTTGCGCATGGTCCCCGGCATTCAGGTGGCCCACATCACCGCCAACCAATGGGCCATCTCCATGCGCGGTTTCAATAACGTGTATTCCAACAAGCTACTCGTCCTCATGGACGGACGCAGCGTTTATTCGCCTCTGTTCGCCGGGGTTTATTGGGACGCCCAGGACACGCTCCTGGAGGACATCGAGCGCATCGAGGTCATTCGCGGCCCAGGGGCCTCAGTATGGGGCGCCAACGCGGTCAATGGGATCATCAATATCATCACGAAAAACGCCGGGGACACCCAGGGCGGCCTGGTTTCCGCGGGCGGAGGGACAGTGGAAAAGGGGTTCGGAGGGGTCCGCTACGGTGCAAGGGCCGGAGATACCGCCTTTTACCGGGTCTACGCCAAGTATTTTCAACGGGACGGCTTCGTGGATGAAAACGGCAATAAAATGGACGACGATTGGGACGCGGCGCGGGCCGGGTTCCGCCTGGATTGGGGTTTGTCCGGAATAGACAGCCTCACGGCCCAGGGAGACGCGTACACCGGTTCGTCCTGGCAAAATATTTTCAGCTCGAGGGGAGGGGTCCGGGCCCTCTCCAAGGAAGAAATCGATCTCTCCGGAGGCGATTTCCTGGTTTGCTGGACACGGGAGTTTTCTCCCGCCTCCAGGACCGTCCTTCAGGCCTATTACGACAATACCGAACGAAGTGAGAATAACCTGGTTCAGAACCACGACATCTTCGACCTGGACTTCCAGCACTATTACCGCTTGACGGAGCGCCAGGAGATCGTCTGGGGCCTGGGATACCGCATGACTCACGGTCTGGTTAAGAATTCGGAGGTGGTCTCCTATGATCCCGGTTCCCGGACCGACCACCTGTACAGCGCCTTTATACAGGACGAAATTGAATTATGGAAAAGTGGATTGCGTCTTACCCTCGGCTCCAAGTTCGAGCACAACGACTATTCCCAGTTTGAAATCCAGCCCACCGCCAGGCTCCTGTGGACCCCCCATGAGCATCATACCTTGTGGACCTCGGTTTCCCGCGCGGTCCGTTCGCCTTCCCGGACAGAGCACGATCTGACCCTGGCCACCCCCCGCCTGGTGATCACCGGAAACAGGAATTTTGAATCCGAGGAGTTGACCGCATACGAGGCCGGTTACAGGGCCTTGCCAACGGACCATGTTTCCCTGGACGTCACGGCCTTTTTCAATAAATACGATAAACTGGCCGCGTTGGAATTGGGGAGTCCGGCCGGCGTTGTCCCCATGATCCTGGAGTACCGGAACGGCATGGAAGGGGAGACCAGCGGGGTGGAGGTTTTCGCGGGATGGAACGTGACGTCCCGGTGGGAATTGACCGCCGGATATTCTTATATTCAGATGAATATAAACGCCAGGGCGCCCATGGAAGCAGTGAAAAATCCGGCGGCAAGTTCCGGTTTTCTCGAGGGAAACACCCCAGTCAACCAGTTCCAGTTCCGGTCCTCCCTTGACCTTCCCTTTCACTTGGAATTCGACACTGCTGTTTTTTATGTGGACGACCTGTCGAGCCAGGAGGCGTCCGACTATGTCCGGGTTGACGCCAGGCTGGGATGGAAACCCATGGAAAACCTGGACGCCGGTCTGGTCTTTCAAAATCTCGCGGAAGGCCATCATAAGGAATTCAACGGTTCCAGCGGCACGGTCGGGACCGAGGTCCCGCGAAGCGTTTATGGAAAAATTTCATGGAGATTTTAATAAATCCAAGGCACAAAGGCGGGAGGTAGATGATAGTCACCATCAAGAGGATAATAACGACGATATTCCTGTTCCTGGCCGCGGTCCAAGCCCTTTGGCCTGCGTCCGCGGCCTGCGCCCCGGAATCGCCAGAATACCTGATCAAGGCCGGTTTTATCTATAAGATCGCCCGGTTTGTCGAGTGGCGGGACGGCCAGAGCCCCTCACAGGACCTCATCCTATGGATTATTGGAGAGGACCCCTTTGGCGATAACATCCGCGCCATCGAAGGCCAGACGGTGAACGGGAGAAGGCTGGTTGTCCATCGCGCCGCCGGCCTTGAGGCAGTGAAAAAATGCCATATCCTTTTCATCTGCCCATCGGAAATGGAACGCATGGAGGGCTACCTGCGCTCCTTGCAAGGTTCTACGGTCCTGACCATTGGGGACACGCCGGGATTCGCCCGGATGGGGGGAATAATCAATCTGCTCAAGGTGGGCGGCTCCATCCGGTTCGAGGTGAACGTGGAGGCGGCTGGGCGCGCGGGCCTTGCCCTCAGCTCCGAGTTGCTGAAATTGGCGATTATAGTAAAATAAAAAGAGTCATTGAGTCATTGAGTCATCAGGTCATTGACTTTTGCCGCTGCTAATGACCATTGACCAATGACCCAATGACTAATGACCATTGACCAATGACCACAATGACTACTTTCTCCTTTTTTAGAGACGCTTCCGTCAAGACGAAGCTTACCATCCTCTCCCTCCTGACAACGGGCACGGCCTTGCTCCTGTCCTCCCTTGCCTTCATGGCCCACGACCTCTACATCGAGTGGAACGAGTTGATAAAAACCCTTCAGGTCCAGGCCAGGACCCTGGGGTTCAACAGCAGGTCCGCCCTGGTCTTTAACGACCCCAAGTACGTGGCCTCGATTCTTTCAAGCTTGGCCCTGCAGGAAAATATAGCCGCGGCGGCGATATACGACAAGGACGGAAAATTGTTCGCCTCCCATCAAGACCTCCGCGCGGACGGGCCTCCTCCCCGGGAGGTCCCAAGGGAGAGGGGACACAAATACGAAAAGGGCCATCTGGTGATAGTCCAGGATATTGAATTGGACAACCAGGGCGTGGGCGCCATTTATATTAAATCGACCTTGAGGGAGATCAAGGAGCGGGTGGAGCTGTACCTCAAGGCCACGGCCGTGGTGCTCCTCGGGACCGGCCTGGTCTCCTTTTTTTTGTGGACAAGACTCCAAAGGATCATCACCAACCCCATTCAGCGTCTTGCCGGAAGCATCCGGGAGGTTTCGGAGACCCAGGATTATTCCAAGCGGGTGGAAGGATGGGGCAAGGATGAAATGGGCGCCCTGATCCTGGGGTTCAATGAAATGCTGGGCCTGATCCAGGAGCGGGACAAAAAACTTGAACAATACGCAAGAAATCTGGAAGGGATGGTGGCGGAAAGGACCGCGGAATTGCGGGAGGCGAACAGATCGCTGGAGGTCGAGTTGGAGACGCGGAAACGGACGGAGGACGCCTTGAGGGAGGCCAAGGCGGCGGCGGAGGCCGCGAACAAGGCCAAATCCGAATTTCTGGCCAACATGAGCCACGAACTCCGGACCCCCATGAACGCGGTCCTCGGGTTCACGAATATCGTGCTGGCCTCCGGCCTGCCCCCGGAACATCGGGAAAAGCTGGCGATCGTCAAGGCGTCCGGGGAGTCCCTGCTCACCCTTATCAACGACCTGCTTGATTTTTCCAGGATCGAGGCCGGAAAACTGGAATTGCGCCAAATGGATTTCAGCCTCCGCGGGACCGTGGAGGAGACCGCCTACGCCCACGGGGTTTCCGCCAGGGGAAAGGGTCTCGGATTTTCGGTATCCATCGGCGAGGACATTCCCAAATACCTGGCCGGGGATCCGGCCCGGCTGCGGCAGATCCTCCACAATCTTATAGGGAACGCCGTCAAGTTCACGGAAAAGGGGGAAATCCTTCTGAAGGCGGATCTGGACTCCTTGGAAAAGGGCCTCGCCGTGGTCCATTTCCTCGTGAAGGACACGGGCATAGGCGTCCCCAGGGATTTCCAGAAAAAGATTTTTGACCGGTTCACCCAGGCCGACGGGGCCAGCACGCGGAGGTATGGAGGCACGGGCCTTGGGACGACCATCTCCAAGCAGATTGTGGAAATGATGGGCGGAAAGATATGGCTGGAGAGCGAACCCGGAAAGGGGAGCGAATTCCATTTCAGCATCCCCTTCGCCATGATGGAAAGAGAGAAAAGGACCGAGGAAAGGCAAACCGCCCCCATGCCGGCGGCGCCGGGGCGGCTCCTCAATGTCCTGATCGCGGAGGACGATCCCCATAACCTGAAACTGGCCCGGATGCTCCTGGAAAGGCTCGGCCACCGGGCGGATCAGGCGGACAATGGAAGAGAGGCGGTGGAGAAGTGGCGGGACGGGAGTTTTGACTTGATCCTGATGGATGTGCAGATGCCGGAAATGGACGGCTACGCGGCCACGAGAAAAATCCGGGAAGTGGAATAGGCCGGGGGCGGGGGAAAGCGCGTCCCCATCATCGCCCTCACGGCCCGCGCCATGAAAGGAGACAGGGAAAAATGCCTGAACGCCGGAATGGATGAATATATCACCAAGCCTATCCTCATGGAGGACATGGCAAGGAAGATAGCCGCTTTATTCCCATAGCGCGACATTACATACTTTTACAATATCGTCAGCGAGATTTCCCAGCCAATAAGCCTTTAGTTTGCTCCCGCCGTTTCTTAACAGCGTCCTATATGTTAATATAAAAAGCAGTAACCGTTCACGGTTCAGGGTTCCAGGTTTTAGAAAACCCTGTATCAACGCTTATCGCAAAAACCCGCTTACCAATGCGGATTTTCATTAAGCCCTGCTAAGCAGGTTAAGCAACAGGCCTATAATGTGGAGCGCCCTAAAAAAAACCTTGCCCTTACATTGCCGTGTTTGGCGATTTTTCAACCCTGAACCCTGAACGGTTACAAAAATCAAGACCCTTATTTTTTGAGGAATTAACTATTGAAGGTCATAAACCAGGACATTAAACGTGACAAGCTGGAAAACGGCATAAGGCTGTTGACCGAGAAAATACCATATCTGAACTCCGTTTCACTGGGGATATGGGTCAATGTGGGATCGCGGCACGAGGCCAGGGAAAAAAACGGCATCTCCCATTTCCTTGAGCACTTGATCTTCAAGGGCACGGAGAAACGCACGGCCATGCGGATCGCCATGGAAATGGACTCAATCGGCGGACAATTCAACGCCCAGACCAGTTACGAGTACACATGCTTTTACGCAAAAACCCTGGATTACCACGTTGATTTGGCCGTGGACCTGCTAACCGACATAGTCCACAGCTTCGTGGTAAGGGACGAGGAGATGGAAAAGGAAAGGCTTGTCATCTTCGAGGAGATCAAGATGGTCAAGGACTCCCCTTCCTCGTACATCCAGGAGCTTTTCATGGAGAAGATTTACCAGACCAACCACCTGGGGCTTCCAATAGCGGGAAGCGTCGAAACGGTTTCCAAAATAACCCGCCAGGACATCCTCGACCATTTCCACGAAAATTATTTTAATCCGGACGAAATAATCATAGCCGCCGCCGGAAACATAGAGCATGAGGAAATAAAAGCCATTTTTTCCAAGTCCTTAAGAAAATTCGAGGGCCGCAGGAAAAAAAATATTTTGGCTGCCCCGGAATTCTCAGTGGTCAATTACCACCATGACAAGGATTACGGCCAGGTGAATTTTTCCCTGGGGGTGAAGGGAGTGGACAAAATGGATGAAAGGCGTTACTGTCTATTTATCCTTGAGAACATCCTGGGCGGAAGCATGAGCTCGCGCCTGTTTCAGAAGATCCGGGAGCAGCACGGCCTTGTGTATGAGATCTATGCCTTCAGCCAGTTGTTCTCGGATTCAGGTCTTATAGAAATCGGCGGCGCCACCAGCCCAGAGCACTTTTGCAAGGTGGTTGACCTGATAGTGGAAGAAATCAGGAAGATGAAGACCGAAAAGGTGGACGCCCAGGAGATCAACAAGGCCAAGGAGCAGACCAAGGGGAACATCATCCTCTCCCTGGAAAACACCAGCAGCAGGATGCACTCCCTGGCGCGGCAGGAGGCGAACTTCAAGAGGCTCGTCCCGCTGGATGAAATCATAAGCAAGATAGAAAAGGTCACGGAGGAAGACATCATGGAGCTTGCCTCCACCCTGCTTGATTTTAAAAAGTTTTCCATGGTGAGCATTGGAACTCTCTCAAAAAATCAAATTCCCGTATTGCCTGATGAATGAAAATAACGAGATTGAATTAACGGGCGGCCCGGTCGAAGACCTGGCCTGCAAGACGGAAGAAGCCTTGCCTCAAGCCGCTGAAACGCCGCCTTTGGAGCCGGGGTTCGCGAAATTCGGACTGAAGCCTGAATTTCTCTCCGCCCTCGCCAGGATGGGGTACAAGGAACCCAGCCCCATACAGGAGGAGACCATCCCCCTGATCATGCAAGGAAAAGACATCATCGGCCAGGCGGAAACCGGGTCCGGTAAAACCGCAGCGTGCGGCATACCAATCCTGAACAAGATCGATACCGGCAAGATAGAACCCCAGGCCCTGGTGCTGGTCCCCACGCGGGAACTGGCGGTGCAATACGTTGAGGAACTGGCGCGGATCAGCGCGGACAGCGAGGTCCGGTGCTTCGCCATTTACGGCGGTTTCTCCATGCCCGTGCAGCAGGCCAAGCTCAGGCACGGGGTGCATCTGATTGTCGGGACCCCCGGACGCCTCATCGACCATTTGTACAGAGGCGGCCTCAGTCTTTCTTCCGTCCACACCTTTATAATAGATGAAGCCGACGAAATGTTGGATCTGGGATTCATCAAGGACATTGAATTCATAGCGGACTGCATCATGGGCGAGCACCAGACCCTTCTCTTCTCCGCCACCATGCCCCCCACTATCAAGGCCCTGACCGGGAAGTACATGAAGGACCCGATGCATGTGCAACTTAACCGGTCCGTTGTTTCACCCAAGAGCCTGAAGCATTATTACCTGCGGGCTGAGGAAGTAGTTAAGGCGAACGCGCTCCTGGACCTCATAAAAAAATCGGCGCCGTCCCAGGCCCTTATTTTCTGCAAGTCAAGGACGCGGGTCCTGTCCTTGTTCGACAAGTTGAGGCGGAAACTCCCCAATGTGGATTTCCTGCACGGCGGGTTGGACCAGATTGTCCGCCAGAAGATAATGGAGCGTTTCAAGGCCGGCAAGCTGCAATTTCTCGTGGCCACTGACCTGGCCGCACGGGGACTCGATATAGGCGGCATAAGCCACGTTCTGAACTACGACATCCCTGAGAACCCGGAGGTCTACACCCACCGCACCGGCAGGGCCGCGAGGCAGGGAAGGGAAGGAGTGGCGATCAGCTTGATGTCCACCAGGGAAAATGAGTATTTATGTAAAATCCAGAAGAGGATCAGGGTGAACGTCAATCTCCTCGGTTCTGAAAACTCGCCAGTCCAGGAGCCCTCGCACAAGCCGCGCACCAGCCAGAGGAAGGACCATTACAGGCGTCCAACGGAATTCACCTACAAGCATAAACGTCCCCAGCGCGACCCAGCCAAGGAGCAGTGAGGGGCATTTCAGATTTGGGATTTTAGACAACATCGAAGTAAGAAAAATTCGTTTTACGTTTTAAATCCTTTCTTCCTTTTTCGACGTTCGACGTTCAATGTTGGATGTTCGATGTTCAATTCTTTAAAGTCCGACCGAAGGGCGTTAAGTTCTCCATCTCTGCCAAGGAAAATTTAACAGGGATAGACAGTATGCACAGGATATTTTTTTTATATTCTTCCAATCTGAAATCTGAAATTTCAAATATCTTTGGATAGTCTTTATAAAACCTTGAAACGCATCCTCTATTATATAAGCGGGCACGGATTCGGCCACGCCGTCCGCTCGGCCCAGGTGGTTAGGGAACTTTTCCAGCGCGGCGTCCAGTGCGAAATCCTGTCCTCCGCCCCCCGATACATATTTGATTGCAATCTGCGGGACGTCCCGTTCCGTTACCATTACCTGGAAAGCGATATCGGGGTCAGGCAGCGCGGAAGCCTGGAACTCGACCTGCAGGCCACCATCCAGGGATGGTCGGAATGCCTGGCCGGGGAAAAAGACTGGATGGAGGCCCAACTGCGGCTTGCGCGGGACATTAAACCTGAGGCCATAGCGGGCGACATCACGCCCTTTGCCTTTCCACTGGCCCGCCGGGCCGGGCTTCCCTCCTTTTTGTTGGCGTCCTTTACCTGGGATTGGATACTGGATTTTTACAAGGACGACGCGGCGGCCTTCGGGGAAATCTCCGCCCGCCTCAGGGAGCGCTATCTACTGGCGGACCAGTTGATATACACGCCTCTGTCCTTCGGGCTGCCGCCGGTGAAGAAGATGCGCCCTGTGCCGCTGATCGGGAAGCGGTCCGCTTTTCCCAGGGAAGAACTGCGCGGCAGGCTGAAGCTGGACAGCCGCCCGGCTTTTCTGATTTCCTTCGGCGGTTTCGGGTTGAGGGAGATGGAAAAATTGGGTCTTGATGGGATGAAGGATTTTCAATTCATCTTCCTGTCAGGGAAAGACAAGAGGGACGGGAATTTGGTTTTCTTTTCCGACCGCTCAACGGCGCATGAGGACCTGGTGGCGGCCAGCGACGCGGTCATCACAAAGCCTGGATACGGGATATCGGCCGAGGCAATTTTGAATGCGACGCCGATGATATACACCTCTCGCGGCAAATTCGCGGAATACGGACCCTTGGTGGAAGATCTGAAAAGGTACATACCGGCAAGCTATATTTCCCATGAGGAACTTTTCAATGGCGGCCTTAAACCTTATCTGGAGCGTCCTCCCCGATTTTCCGGTGGATTACTGACGGACCCTGGAACAGGCGCCGGTGAGGCAGCGGAAATTATAGTTGGAGGAATTGTTTGAAATTGGTCCTCACACGAAGGCTCAAAGGGATAAAGGGATAAAAAACCAGGATTATCTTCTCTCGTTGCCAGGGAGGACGCTTTTAACCCGCTATAACCCAACCAACTCATCCAGCTTCAGCTCGAAAAGCTTCATCATGCGCCTAGTGATTTCCCCGGGATGTCCGTCTCCAACCGGCCTTCCGCTGATTCTGGTTACTGGAAGGATATTCTTCGTGGTGCTGGAAACGAAAGCCTCTTCCGCCAGGGCCAGGTCTTCCGGCAAGTATCTCCCCTCTTCGTAAGGGACGCCGTTCTCTTCCGCCACTATGAGGATATTGCGCCGCGTCACCCCTTGAAGGATTCCAACCTCCAGTGAGGGCGTCTTAATGGTGCCGTCCGAAACGAAGAAAAAATTACTCGTGGTGCACTCCGATATAAAGCCGTCGTGGCTGAGCATCAGGCCGTCATGGGCGCCTTCCCGCACCGCCTCGGCAATGGCCAGCACATTGTTCAGGTAGTTGCCGGTCTTGAGTCCAGGACTCAGCGCCTCCGGGATGTTTCGCCGGACGGTTGATACAATCAACTCAATCCCCCTGGAGTAAAATTCCTCCGGATATTCAATGGCCTTCCTTGCGAAGATGATCAGTTGGGGCTTGAGGCACGAGGAGGGGTCGATATTGAGGTCCCCCACTCCCCTGGTGATGATGATCCTTATGTATGTGTCCTCATTCTTGGCCGCGGCGGCTGTTCTCTTTATTTCCCCTTCCAGTTCCTCAAAGCCATAAGGGACAACCAGATTAATGCCCTTGGCGGAATTGAACAGCCGCTCCAAATGCTCCCGCACCGTGTAAAACCTGCCCTTGCGCGTGGAGAGCACCTCGTACACGCTGTCCCCGAAGAGCAGGCCGTGGTCAAAGACGGAGATAACAGCCTTCTCCGGTGGAAATAAATTTCCGTTGATATTCACTATTTCACTCATGTCTCAACCCTCGAACTCGCTGATCTCTCGGATTATGCGGACCATTTCCTTTACCGCCATGCCTAACAATTTTTTTCCCTTTTCGGGCGACGCCTTCCCTGGGTCGCCCCAGACCCCTCCTGGCCAATACTTCAATTTGTCCCTTGTGATGAAATAGGATATCCTTTGAGGATATTCCTCCGGAGCCCGGCCCTTCACAAGCTCCGGACGCAGAAAGAGCATGCCTGAGGTTTCCCCCTCGCCGGCGTGGGAGTCGTTGGCTGTCTCAATGATCTCGCCATATCCTTTTTCTAGGAGATCATAAACGGACAGCACGGCCAGGTTCAATTCCGGGAGGTCCTTGACCGCTTCCTCGCCTACCTCCTTCAAGGCGGACATGTGAAGTCCTCCCGCGTGGCCTGAGAAGAGGATGATATTTCTGAAACCCTTTGAGTGGAAGGAGAGGATCAGGTTTCCAACCAATAAACGCAAGGCGTCAGCAGTGATTGAGAAGGTGCCTGGATGGTCATAGGTGCTGGTGCAGACCCCGTAATGGACCGGAGGGGCGACGAACACAGCCGTTTCTTTGGACGCCATCCTGGCGACTTCCAAGGCATGATAAGTGTCCGTGCCCAAGGGAAGATGGGTCCCGTGCTCCTCCACTGTCCCGAAGGGGACAATCACGGTTTGGGTCTTCTTCAACCCGTCTTGAAGTTCCACCATTGTTATTTCATCTAAATTCATTTCAAGCCTTCCTTTGGATTATCGCCAAAATAAGCAAGAGTTTTTAAATTTGAAAACCCAAATAACAAGCATCAAATCACAAATAAGCTCCAAAAACAAAATATCAAACGGAAATCATTGACACTTGGAGCTTTGAGTTTATTTGAAATTTGTGGATTGAGCATTGGGATTTAGCTTAACGGTCCAATTTTTTTTGGCTCCGGTCTATAGGACTGGTCTGGATTTGAGGCTTGGCCCCTATAGATCATAAAGGGTTTCATCCACCCTGGGCCCGGATTTCCTGACACCCTTTTTTCCTCCGGCTCCCGGGAGAAACAGGTCCTCGCCGCCCATCAGGTCCCCCATCTCCGCTTCAATGGCGTCAGGGTTCTCGCCTCGTTCCAATCGGCTCAGGGCCTCTTCCATCTTGGGTCCCATGGAAAGGCCCGTGGCCTCCGTGAGTTTTCTCATCAGCGCGGCGGCCTGGCGCGGATCATCCTCGCTTATTTTTTCCGCCTCCCCGGCAAGCATGGCCATGGCTTTTTCCATTTTGGCCTCGTCCATTGGGAGGCCGCCGCCTGCGTCTGATTCCCCTTCCTTTCTACCGGAGATCGCGGCGAACATGGACACCCGGCGTTCCAGCCGCGCGTTCGCGCACTTTGGACAGGAAGGGATTTTTTCCGTGTTCACGGACCTTGAAAAAAATTTATAGATGGTGTCGCATCCGGTGCAAAAAAATTCGTATATGGGCATGAGCTCATTTTATAAAAATTCGTGCATAAAAACCAATGAAGCATTTAAATGGTCCATTCTTCGCGGAGTTCGCTAAGCTAATCCTCGTCCGCTTCGAAGGTGATACGGTTCAGTCTTTTTTCCAGTTCCACCCGCATTTCCTCTTCCTCATTGGCCGTGATTTTCCTTGGGACGACGACAGGACAGCCGTAAACCACCTTTACCTTGGCGAAAGGATAGGGAAGAATAAAGCGGTCCCAGCTCCTGAAGACAAATTTTGCCGGCGTCCCATAAGTGATGGGAAGAAGGGTAGCTCCGGACAAGGCCGCGAGGCGGACGATCCCCTTCTGGGCCTGAAAGACAGGGCCGCGAGAGCCGTCGCCGATTATTCCTATGGAGCCGCCTTTCTTCAGTATCCTGATCAATCGCCGCAACGCCCTGGCCCCCTCCTTGTATCCGGAGCCCCTCACCGTGGAAAATCCGAAGAGTCTTGAAGTCCTGGCAACTATCTCACCGTCCTTGCTCGGACTCACCAGAATGGTATGCCTGCCGAGAAAGCGGTAGAAGTAAGGAAAAAAAAGCATTCTTCCGTGCCAGAACACATAGATGACGGGCCTTTTTTTTTCCTCCAGTTCCTTTTCGCTTTCCCGTCCCGCAACCTTGACTCGCAAGGTGGAGCACAGAAGATAAATAAAGAGGAAGGCGATCCAGGGCAGGAATTTTTTAAAGAGAAGGTCTTTCATGGATTATTTGAACATGCAAGAATCTATTGCTACATTATTGCAAACGAGGGGTTTTTAGTCAAAACGGCGGACCACAGGGAATGGACCGCGGTTTCAGGCTCAGGAAATTCAAGGCCGTTTTGGGATAAAATAAAGAGAGCGTTACAAAATCACGGATTACACCGATTGAACGGATTTTTTAAAAAATAGGAGTTGTTAATCATGCATGGTCTTTGTGTTTCCTTGTGACTTTGTGTCTTAGTGGCAAAAAAAATTATAGACACAAAGGCACGAATACACTAAGGTTAACTAAGTTTAAAAGGCCGCGCTGTGTTTCGCGCGCAATCCATAACATTCGATAGTCCATGCAATCCTCTAATTTAAAAATCCTTTCCGCTGACTGGGTCATTCCAGTCAAGGGAGACCCCATTCCCGGCGGCGCGGTGGCCATTGAGTCAGGGCGCATCCGGTTTGCCGGGCCTTCCCAGGAGGCGGCGGCGCTTTTCCCTGGCGCGCGTACAACGCGCCTTCCAGGAAAGACGGTCCTTCCCGGACTGGTCAACGCCCACTGCCATCTCGACAATTGTTTCCTCGCGGACAAACTCTCCCTTTCCCCTGAGGAGACCTTTTTCGATTGGATAGCCAAGGTGATATCCGAGCAGGCAAGGCATTCCCTGGAGACAAAAAAACAAGCTGCCTTGCATGGAATATCTCAATTAATAAAGTCAGGGACCGCCGCCGTAGGGGACATAACCCATGATCCATTTACAGTGCTTGCCCTTGAAGAAGCAGGGCTTGAGGCCGTGTTTTTTCATGAGGCAATTGGGTTTCTGTCAGAAGAAGCGGAAAGGATTCATGAGGAAAAGCTGGAAGCCATAACCGCCTTGAAAAAAACTTCCAAATCAGAACATTTTATCTCGCCTCATTCCCCATATTCCGTTTCCAGGGACCTCTTGGAAAAAATAGCAAGCCGCCGTTCCAGGGTGAGTTTTCATCTGGCGGAGTCCAGGGACGAGGTGGAATTCCTGAAAGAGGGGCGCCCGAAAATGGAGGCCATTTTAAAGTCGATGGGAAAGTGGGACCCGCACTGGAAACCGCCGGGTATCTCACCTGTCCGGTACTTCAATGAAATCGGCTTGCTCCACCCCAAGGCCGTGGCGGTCCACATGGCTTGGGTGGAGGAAAGGGATTACCCGGTCCTGGAGCAGGCCAAGCCCAATATCTGCCTTTGTATCAGGAGCAATGAAAGGTTGAGGAACGGCTTGCCGCCGGTCCATGATTACCTGGGCATGGGGATGAACCTCTGTCTGGGAACGGACGGTTTAGGGAGCAACGATGATCTTTCCATCCTGAATGAAATGAGGTATGTCAAGAAGAGGTTTCCGGACTTGAAGGATGAGGCAATCGTGAGAATGGGGACAATGGGAGGGGCGGCAGCCTTGGGCCTGGAAGAAAAATTCGGCGCCCTGGAGCCCGGAAAGAGCAGCCGACTTGCCGTGGTTGACAGCGGAGAAAACGCGGGCGACCCCTACTCTTTTTTAGTTAATAAAACACCGTGTCTTTTTCATCCGGGGCGGTCCCGCTGAGGTTGGACTGTTCTTCCCTCCTGATCTTGTCCCACTGCTTAAAGCAATATTCCAGGAAATTTTGAATCATTTTCTTTTTTTCATAAGGGAGATCAATGAACTCACACCCGTATAAATAGGGAAACTCAATGCTCTTCAACTCGACTCTCTTGTTCTTTACCTTGGCCCGGATTCCGGTAAACTTCTGTCCTGTGAAGAATTCAAAATCAAAGCTGACGGTCTGCTCCAATGATAAGGACTTATTAGTGGAAAATTGCAGCCCGGCGTATGTGATGTCCCAAATCATGCCTTTCTCCAGACGGTTGTCTATGGTGACCAAAGTGGAGACCGCTGTCTTGGTGGGACGGTATTTTTTCAGTGATATTTCGTTGGCGACGGTTTTAGGGTATTCAATGACATAAATCTCCATCGGCCTTTTCAGGGTGGCGAGCGTGATGGAGGAAAAGGTAATGGCCATTCCCTCGCTTACGTAACGGATGCTGCATCTGCCATCAGGGATTACACGGGCCAGTTTATGGTCCGCCTCCGTGGGGTGGTCCAATACTATATATTGGCCCGTTTTCCACCCTCTGACCTGAAGGTTAAAATATTTTGGATAAGGCGGTATCTTGGCCACGACAGGCAATCCATATTTTAAATATAATTTGACTGATGGAGGCAAGCTTCAACTCCTTTCAAAAACAAAAGGCCCGCTTAAAAGGGGGATGTAAAGATGCATTTAACGGCGGCTATAATATTCCGCTGAATAGCTACAAACCATTTTACCTTCTTTTACCACACCCGGCAATCAAAAACTGCTCCATTTGCCTGGTCTTTTTGATAAATCACGATTGATCCTCCTGCGTGTTAGCTGGTATAATAAAAAAAATCAACACTGAAATTTAAACTTTTAGGAGGTATTTTCATGGGGAAATGGATATGTAATGTTTGTGGATGGGTTTATGATCCGGCTATCGGCGATCCTGACGGCGGCGTTGAGCCGGGGACCTCTTTTGAAGACATTCCAGAAGATTGGGTTTGCCCGGCCTGCGGGGTGGGCAAGGACGATTTCAAAAAAGTATCATAGAGAGCCGCGCATGCTCCAATAAACGTTTGAAAATTTGCGCGAATAGCGCTTCCACTGAAATTCCCCCTTTTCGCTCCAGTCCGGCAAAATGACCGTTACCTTGGAATACACAGGCATTTTGCAATCCCTCTCTTCCGGCTACGGCCAGGATGTTTCAGCATTGGCTTGGATGGGGAAAAATTTTTGATGGTAACCACGGCCACTGATTTGACTGATTAAGCGCGGTCCTCAATTTGTTGAACGTAATAACATTAAAACCGGAAAATTTATGTTGTAAAGGGGCGTGTTATTGATGTATTATCTTCTAAAATCGAGGGAGCACTACTAATAAGGAAGGGGGGATGAGGCGCAAAAAACATTTAAACCGTGAATTTATTTAAATTTTTTGCATGTCTTACATCTACTAAAGGGGAAACTGAATATGAAAATTAAGGGTTTATGCTTGATGTCAGTACTTTTGCTGGGAGGCTTTTTCTCAGGTTGTACCTTGAAGTTCAAGGAAGCCTTAAATGAAGCCAACCAAGCCATAGAGGGGGCCCGTTCATCCGGGGCCGATAAAAAATGTCCGGAAGCCTTTCAAAAAGCGGTCAGCACGAGAGACGCCGCGACAAGGACCTACGTAGGATGCGATACCCCGGAAGGCATAAAGCTGGCGAAACAGGCCAAGGACATGGCTAAGGGCCTCTGCCCGCAGCCGCCCGCGCCACCAGCTCCACCACCTCCGCCACCACCGCCACCACCTCCGCCACCACCTCCACCTCCTCCAGCGCCGGAACCGGCTCCACAGCCTAAACCTGTTACAAGGATAATCCTTGAGGGCATTAATTTCGCCAATGACAGCGCGAAAATTGAAAGCTCTTCAACTGACACCCTTAATAGGGCCGCGAGGATTCTTAGGGAAAATCCAAGGGTGACGGTCCGCATTGAGGGCCATACGGACAACAAGGCGTCCGACGCCCACAACAAGGACCTTTCCGAACGGCGGGCCAAGGCGGTCAAGGATTATCTGGTCAAGAACCATTCAATTGATCCGAACCGCATGACGACCCAAGGCTTCGGCGAATCTTCTCCAATAGCCTCCAACGACACCAAGGAAGGCCGCGCCAAGAACAGGCGGATCGAATTCGTGATTACCGGAGGAAATTAAGGAAGCGGACTAACTATGTAAGGTTATTATTTGATCGAACGAAAGCCGGCGGCTTAAAAACCGTCGGCTTTTTTTATTCCACGCCGCTTATGAAGCAGGGTCCGTCGATTTTTTCTTAAAGGAAAAAGACGGCAACAGAGTTTCGCTGTCAATGGTAAGAATGAGGTACAGGCCCAGGGCGGAAAATATCAAATTCGTTCCCCATGCGGCCAGGAAAGGGGGAAGGGTCCCGCCGTACCCCAGGGAAATTCCCAGGGAAAAAATGAAATAATAGGAAAAACCCAGGATGATGCTCAATCCAACGCAAAAAATGACCCCTCCGCTCCTGGCCGATTTCAATGAAAAAGGGACGCCGATCAGGGCAGTGATCAAGGAAATAAACGGGTAGGATATTTTGTGGTGGAAATCCACCAGATACCGGGAATTATCCATTCCTTCCTTTTTCACCTTTTGCGCAAAGGCAAGTAATTCCCTTAGGGTCATTTCCTCTTTTCGTGTTTTCACCTGGTTGAAATCCTCCGGGTTCACGGGAAAATAAATTTTTCTTTTCGTGAATGTCTCGATGTCCTTGGTCCCGAGTGCGTCAAAGATTCTTATGGAGCCGTTGAACAACATCCAATACCCGTTCCTCCAAACCGCCTTCGAGGCGTCAATCCGCTCTGTAAGATTTTCCCCCCCTTGGTATTTGAAAATCGAAATATTTTGCATCTCCTGTTTTTTGGGGTTGAACAACCCTATTTGCCAGACCGCGCCGTCGTTGGAGCGGTACCAGATCTTGTCCCTCTGCTGCATCCCCTGCAGGCGTTCCTTCCTTATTTGAACATGAAAAATATGGTTCGCCTTCCTGGTTGTGAACGGGACGATGAATTCATTGGAGAGCAGCGTGATGGCTGAAAAAACAAGCGCGGCCAATAGGATGGGGGCGGTAACGTGCATCAGGCTTAGTCCGCAGGATTTCATGGCGGTGAGTTCATTGCTCTTGGAAAACGCGCCTATGGTTATTACCGTGGCCAGAAGAAAGGCGACCGGCGCCATGAAGAAGGCGATCAACGGAAGTTTAAAAAAATAATAACCGAGGCACTGGAAAACAGTGGCCTTGAACACCACGTATTCATCGATCTTCTCGAAGAAATCGATAACCACGTACAGGCCCATCATGGACGAGACGGCAAGGAGCAGGGTCCTGAAAAATTCGTTCAGTATGTATCTGGTCAGTATTGTCATGAGGCCAATCCAAGGGCCTCGCGGAAATCAAGGGACCCGTCGTAAAGCGCCCTGCCGATGATGGCGCCTTCCACGCCAAGGCGTTCTATTTCCTTGAGCCTTATTATGTCCTCCCTGGTGGATATGCCTCCAGAGGCTATCACGGGAATATCGATGCCTCGCGCCAGGTCCGCTGTCGCTTCAAGGTTCGGACCGCAAAGCATTCCGTCCCGGCTGATGTCCGTGTAAATAATGGCTGAAACGCCTATGCCCTCGAGCTGCTTCGCCATTTCGGACGCCTTTTGCTCCGTTACCTCGACCCAGCCTTGCACCGCTACCTTTCCCCCCTTGGCGTCGATACCCACGGCGACCTTGCCGGGAAACCTTGAGCAGGCGTCCTCGACGAATTTAAGGTCCTGGAACGCCTTGGTCCCCAGGATGATCCGCGCGACCCCCAGGCCAATATAGGTTTCGACCGCTTCCATGTCCCTGATCCCGCCGCCTATTTCAATTGGAATCCCGACGGAGTCCAATATCCTTTTAACCGTGGCTTTATTTTTCGGAGCCCCCTCGAAGGCGCCGTCCAGGTCAACCACGTGCAGGAACCTGGCGCCCAGGTCTTCCCACTTCCTGGCCATCTCCTCCGGCTTGGAGGAATAATGGATTTCGTCTCCCTTCACGCCCTGTTTCAACCGGACGCATCGGCCCTCTTTGATGTCCACTGCCGGTAATAACAGCATCTTAGTCCACTCCTGATTTTAAGAAAATGAATTAGTGATACAGCCGGTAAAAATATTTTTCAAAACAGCAGAATGTCGAACAAGGAATTATGAATGTCGAAGGATCGGTATTTGAAACAATTTTACCTTCGGCATTCCTTCGCTCCCTTTGTCCGTGATCCAAAGACTATCAGTTTTTTTAATTTTTCCGCTGATTCCCTTGGGAGTCTTTTTTTGAATTCCAAAACCAGCGCCTTATCAATTTCACGCATAGCCATTTTCTCCTAAAAACCCTTGAAAAAAATTTATCTCGGCGCGGGCAAGCGCATGGCGTCCACCAATGGCCTATATTTGCTTCCATTATGATACCGTTCGGACAAGACCTTGGCAAGACATGGGAAAATCGATACCACATTCCCGCACTGAGTCAATTTTTTCTTTAATCTTATGCTCGAAGGCAGGACCGCTTTTATGCTTTAAATGTGGTGAAATTTAACAACATACGGATAATGGGAAGCATCCCGATATTGTTGGTAGATATGGCCGAAAACCAGGTCCGCCTTCATCTTCACCTCCTCTTCCGAATAAACGCCGAAGGGAAGCCCTTTTTTGTCATCCCAAAGGAAATTCCTGATCTCCGTTTTCACCGCCGAGCGCGTGAATTCCTTATCGCGCCAACTATCCACGCGCAATTTCTCTGTCTTTAAAATTTCCAAAAGACCCTCCGCTACCAGTTTAATCCTATCCCT
Organism: Nitrospinota bacterium; assembly: GCA_016212295.1. Lineage (GTDB taxonomy): Bacteria > Nitrospinota > Nitrospinia > JACRGO01 > JACRGO01 > JACRGO01. Next base: position 21,671 of record JACRGO010000020.1, read on the forward strand.
GTCCTTTTTGGATAAATTTGGCTTTACCAAAAGATCAAAAAGCGCCAGGGACTCCTCCGCCAACCCTTCCCGCATGGCCCGCTGTTCTTCCTCATCCATTCTTTCCACGAATTTCAAAAGCTCTTCAAAGGTCCGCTCAATGGTGGCCCGGTCCTTTTCCCGGTTGTATTCGTCGATAATTTCCTGATAATGCCTTTGGAAGTCCGCTCAGGGTGTTAGGGTACCGTGGCGGATGGATTTTTCCTGCGCTGAGTGTTCGGACACTTCCGCGATGGGAAGTCCAACTCGGCGAGACGTTTGTATGATTTGAGGATCATTTTATTTATCAATTGAGGTTAGGTTATTTTCCTGAAAAAGAATATTCTAAACTTCTTGATCATGCATAACGTTTCACAAAACTGAATGTCCCATGGGTTTGTTCATGGCAGTTGGGGCCATGAAAAAATTTCTCGACCTGGTCCGATGAGTATTCCCGTTCTCCCCATATCGCCCAAACCAAAGAGAGGTCGTTCTTCTTGAGATAAATTTTCAATAGGTCTTCTTTTATAAAAAACATCGTTTGATGATTATTAAAGTCGCCGCTTTGATCAGACACATTGAGTGTGGCTTTTGAACCATTTTTTGTGAATAAATCGAAAGTTTGCGGTTGTCCAATTAGTTCTAAATCAGAGGCAATCTTTTTTGCCAACGTCGTTGCATGTCCAGCATCACTTGCGGAGGTTTGATAGCCTTCCCATCCGAAGTCACAGACTGGGATTAAAGCATTGAAGTTTGCATACTCCTTTTTCACCTCTTCGACCTCTACCGGTACCTCCCGGACTTCAATTCGTTCAAGGTCTTCGTCACTTATATTCTGTTGTTCTTCGGTTTCTCCGTAAGAATCATGGAATAAACGGTGTCGAATTAAATCGATTTCAGTCCACTCTAATTTTTTGTCATCCAGGTATAATTTTTTTTGGTTCCGCTTTATTTTGACCATTTCTTCCTTTGTTACAAACGCGAATTCACTCAGATTATTATGTGGGAAGGTATCGCACCAAGGTATTTCTCCTGCGAAGGTATAGATAACCGATGGCTTTTCGGGAAGCCATCGACCACCGATATATTGATGTCCTAAATGATTCAGAAAAGACTCAACTTCTTCTTTTGCTACAAGAAAACTTTGAATAAAACAGAACAATCTGCGACCGCGCCTTTCGTCTTGCTGTGTAACATAGCCATCTAATGCAATCCAAGGGCCTTCTTCTGTATGCGCTTCGGCCAGTCGAAGATAAGGACCCACATTCGGCAATGGTCCGTTTGCTATCCATTCCTTCATTTCCATTTGGGGGTCGCCGAGGAAATCTGCTTGTATAAGACGACTTTTGGCTACACGTTCAGGAAAACTGGGATCAATATCTACTGAGGAAGATCGTTCCCTCCAATTTTCTAACTTTCCTTGATCCCGCAAAAGGCCGGAGATTTCAAAATAAGAAATCCATGAGTACTTTTTCCCATATCGATCAGTTTTCTTTGCATCACTTCCTGTTCTTGGCCAATGGCGTTCATTGGAAATCAACCTATCTATATTTTTGAAAAGCTCGTTCGACCAGCCTAGTTGCTCCACTCGCCAGAGAATTTTTGCTTTGATTTTACGATACTCCTCGTGCTCAAAATCATAGTTGCGTCGGCCTGATACCAATCTCCCGATAGAGTAGTTTTCAAAATCCATTCGGAATGGAGAATCAGCACCGTGGTATCTTTCTCCATCAATACAACTTTCTCCCCACTCTTGTTGGCTTGCCGCCAAGAATGGGGGTTTACTTTTTTTTATCTCATCGGGACTGAAAAGTTCTTGATTGTATAACAAAGCAATCTCTATGATTCTGCTGGCATATTCTCTCGCCAGCTCATGCGTGGTATAAAACGGTGCTCCATTCACGAACATTGAGTTAAGAATTTTCCTGGAAAAATCCGATAAAGTTGTTGTAACGAATACTTGGTCGTTTATATCAACATGTCGGGCCATCGATACACCGTAGCTTGCAGCAAGCATACGTTCAAAAACGTAGGGGTCGTTAATATCAAGTGATTTTATGCTTTCTTCAAATAACGCTTCCGGGGCACCTCGTCCAAACCAATATAGAGCACGGGTCGCGACATCGCGGAGTTCCCGATCTGTAGAGGTAAGGAGCCACATTACCCATTTCGCGCGAAGCAGGTCAGATGGAGTCCGAGTGGAGCAGTCTTCTTTCCACCTGCCCTCTAATGCAAGAAGATCATTGAATCTTTCAGGTCGAGTCTTTCTAATCCACTCAGTCCAAGTTAAATCACGGTCTGAAATAGACATCGGTCGAAGAAGAGAGTCCAAAAATTCAGCATTAAGCGGATGTTTATTCGCTCCTCTGATTCCTTGGAGGCGGGAGAACATACTTGGGTCTTCCTTGGCTTCATCTTTCATTAGTACCAATAGCGTTGCGACAGTATCTTTATCTAAATATTCTGCCTCAAGCCTTGTGGTACACCTCAAAGCCGCATTTTTGAAGGGATCAGGCGCTGTCTTCCAAAGCTGTCTACCATCCATGCGACGAGGAGCAAGCGTTACCAACGACATGAGTATGTCGGCCGCCAATTCGTGACAGTTATCGCCCCCAAATGACTCGATCATATCGGGATGTTTGAGCCAATTGAAATCCACATCACCTATGTATTTCAATAAGAGGGAGTTGGCAACAATATATCCACCGAGAGCATCATATACAGGAGTGATCACATATTCGCCAGGCTCGGTCCCAGGATTCCTAAAAATAATTCCTTCTTGCGCTAGTAGGTTGACGATACTGCTATCCCATGAGCGACTAATATCGAATACTGCCGTACGATAGTGTCAACAATTTTGTGTAAATTCTCTTTCTTTTAATTGCTTAAAGAAAGGGAGGTTTGCATTCACCTTTCCAACTGGATTTGCTCTCCAAACCAGTTCCATCTTGAGGGATATAAAGGCCAGGAGTCTGTAA
>JACRGO010000170.1 GCA_016212295.1 Nitrospinota bacterium
ATTTTACAGATTTTGAGCCTGACCTTATTCGAGAAAAGTCCATTATTTCAAATACTTACAAAAAGAGAATACAAAATACAGGACTGCTATATGCCTAACCAATTGAATTTATTCGATAATTTAACCGGACAGTAGTGATATTGCTTAGGATTTCGTTATTCGGATTTCGAATTTACTTCTCAATGAGTTGCATGAAAAACTTTGCAAAAAAACAAAGTGTTATAAGTTTGTAGTACGGATTAAAAATCCCGATAACCAAAATTACGAAAAATAAACAAGGAGATGAAAGTGTTTTGGACATTCATTCAGTCTCGAACTCCTTCACGTACAACTCCAGCCCACCGGTGATTTCAATGTCAGTAGACCCGCAATCCGGACAGAGCAAGGTGTAATTCAGGATTTCAAAAGACCGAGCGCATACCGCGCATTTGCCGGTGTATGCGACCTCTTCAATCTCAAGTGCCGCCCCTTCCGCCATTGTCTCCTTGGTGATAGCGTCAAAGCAGAAACGGATGGAGTCGGCCACCACGCCGGACATTTTTCCAATAACCAGCCGGACCTTCAGTATTTTTTTCGATTCATGCCGCCTGGCGTGGTCGAAAACTATATCCAGTATGGATTGAGTGACTGACAGCTCATGCATGATGTTATATTACGTTCAGAAATTTGCGTGATTCAACAAAAAAGGAAGGCAGTTGATATTCTTTGCCGTATTGCTTCATTTGGCTGGGGAGGGCGGCCTCATCATATGGCAATGACAACTTGCCACGCTGTTTTTACTGGAAGAACTTATATTATTGCGTTCAGAAATTTGCTTTGTCCGCGCAAATTTTTTAAGGCAAGTCGCATAGCGCGTTTCAAGGGATGGTTTTGAAGTGACAAAATAAAATCAGCGATAAAAACTTGGCCAATGCGCTAAAATTCAAGCAAAACGCCATGTTTAGAAGCGCTCGTGAGCTAAATATTTGGTATGTTAAAAATGGTGCCGAAGGGGGGACTCGAACCCCCACGGTTGCCCACACGCCCCTCAAGCGTGCGTGTCTGCCAATTCCACCACTTCGGCACTGATATACTGAAAAATCTGGAACCACAGATTACGCAGATTGCATGGCGCGGCTTCGCCGCAACTAAAATCCGAATACCGAAATACGAAACAAATCCGAATAATCAAATTTCAATATACCAAACCACGTTGGCCTGAGTTTTGAAATTTGAGGCTTTGAATTTTGATATTGTTTAGGATTTCGTTATTCGGATTTCGAGTTTACTTTTTAATGAGTTACATGAAAAATTGCGCTAAAAACAAAGTTATTAAAAGGATTTTTAACCACGGATTTCACCGATTGCACAGATTTTATAGAAAATAATTTAATCTGTGCCATCTGCGGAATCTGTGGTTAAAAAATTTTGGTTGCGGCGAGGCCGCTCCATGAAATCCGCGGTTCCTAAGTCGTTGTCTTGCAAGTGAAACCTTGAAATCCGATACAGTTAATTTGCCGGTTGATTGGAAGGAGGACTTTCCTGCGCCGGCATGTTCGCGGGCGCGCTTGCCTCTCCAGTCGCAACATCAGGGGCGGCCTGCTCAACTGCCACGGCTTTCTGGCTATCCGCTGGAGCAACGGCCTCTTTTTCACTCCTCTCGGACGGCAATGCAGGCAAAGCCGCCTTTGATTCCTTGGCCACAGGGACCTGTCCGGAGGTCACCAACGATGCCTTTTCCTTGCGCGACGACATGGAAGACAGGGTCAAGGAAGTCACCATGAACACTATCGCCGCGCCGGTGGTGAACTTCGTCAAGAAATTTCCGGCCCCGCTGGTCCCGAATACCGTCTGGCTTGAGCCCCCAAAGGCCGAGCCCATGGCGCCACCCTTGCCGGTCTGGAGTAAAACAACAAAAATCAGAACAAAGCCCACGAAGACGTGGATAACTGTAAGCAACGTTTCCATAAAATGAAATATCCTTTAAAAGTATTTTTATTTTATCAGATTTGCCGCGGATATCAAAGGGAGGCGTTTTCAGCCGCCATGATGATGGCGGTAAATGATCCGACCTTCAGGCTGGCGCCGCCGATCAAACCGCCGTCTATGTCAGGTTGACTCAATAGATCCGGCGCATTTTCCTGGTTCATGCTCCCGCCGTATAAAATCCTGGTTTGCTCTGAGACCGCGGGACCATAAAGATCGCCTATAAGGACCCTTATATGCCGGTGGACCTCCTCGGCCTGCTGGGGAGTGGCGTTTCTCCCGGTGCCTATGGCCCACACCGGCTCGTAGGCTATGACTATATTTTTTATGCCGTCCTGGTCGATGCCGCGAAGGGCGCCCATCAGTCGAGTGTTAATCACCTCCATGGCCTTTCCGGATTCCCTTTCAGCCAGCGTCTCGCCTATGCAGACTATGGGCATGAGTCCACACGCGATGGCCGCCTTGATCCTCTTGTTGACCGATTCGTCCGTCTCTCCGAAATACTGCCGCCTTTCCGAGTGGCCGACAATCGCGTAAGCGCAGCCGATTTCCGTAAGCATGAGGGGCGAGATCTCACCGGTAAAGGCCCCCTTGTCTTCCCAAAAGACATTTTGGGAGGAAAGGCGTATATTGGAGTTCTTTAAAATCGACCCAACCGCATACAGGGCGGTAAAGGGCGGGGCAACCGCGATTTCCGTCCTCTTCACGCCGAGGACGCGGGTCTTGACGCACTCAACCAATTCCAGGGCCTCGGCCACGGTATTATTCATCTTCCAGTTTCCCGCTATAAGGGGCGTCCTCATGTATTAAAGCCCCTTGCTCTTTAAAAAGAGAATCAAGTCTCTCACGCGGGAAGAGTAGCCCCATTCGTTATCATACCAAGCCAATACCTTGACCATCCTGCTCTCCAATACCTTGGTGGAAAGTCCGTCAACAATGGAAGACCTATCGTTGCCGTTGAAGTCGCATGACACAAGCGGCTTATCAGTATATTCCAGAATGCCTTTCAAGGGGCCTGAAGCGGCCTTTGACAATGCCTCGTTCACCGCCTGGGCCGAGGTGTCCTTTTCCAATTCCGCCACCAGGTCAACAACCGACACGTTAGGAGTGGGGACGCGGATGGCCATGCCGTCAAGTTTTCCCTTCAGCGAGGGAAGGACAAGGGAGACCGCCTTGGCGGCGCCGGTGGTGGTTGGGATCATGGAAAGGGCAGCGGCCCTTGCCCTACGCAAGTCCTTGTGGGGCAAGTCCAGCACCTTCTGATCGTTTGTGTAGGAGTGAATGGTGGTCACCAAGCCGCGCCTGAGTCCAAAGTTGTCCAGCAGGACCTTAGCAACCGGGGCGAGGCAGTTGGTGGTGCAGGAGGCGTTTGAAATAATATGGTGCTTTGCCGGATCATAGGCGTCGTTATTGACCCCCAGGACCAGGGTGACGTCCTCGTTCGTGGCCGGGGCGGAAATAATTACCTTTTTAGCGCCGGCTTCCAGGTGCTTTGCCGCGCCTTCCCTTTTGGTGAAAAGGCCGGTGGACTCAAGGACAACTTCCACTCCCAGGTCCTTCCAGGGCAGCTTAGCCGGGTCCTTTTCCGCCAGTATCCGTATTTTTTTTCCAGCCACGGTGATGCTCTCCGCGTCAAAGGATATCTCCTCCCTGAATATTCCGTGAACTGAATCGTATTGTAAGAGATGGGCCAGGGTTTCCGGGGCGGTCAGGTCATTGATCGCAACGAATTCGATCCCGGAATTTTTCGCGGCGCTGCGCAAAACGCACCTCCCGATTCTCCCGAAACCATTTATTCCGACTTTTATCGCCATTTTTTTCTCCTAAAAAATTTTTCCCGCAGGAACTGCTTTGTTGAAATTTAATAAGGGCTTTATTGTACTATCAGCTCAGGGGAAAATCAATGAAGGCGGACTTTTGGCCGCATCATGGCAAGGAAATAACAGGAATTTTCGATTGCTTTGAAAAAAAAGGCTGTGTTACCATTGCCATTTCATCGCTCGATAGGAAGCCGGTTGAAAAATTTGCGCGGAAAACGCAAATTTTTGAACGCAATAATATTGCTCTGGCACATTTAAAATCCCGTAACCGTTCACGGTTCAGGGTTCACGGTTAAAAAATCGCCAAACACGGCAATGTAAGGGCAAGGTTTTTTTTAGGGCGCTCCACATTGTAGGCCTGTTGGTTAACCTGCTTAGCAGCGCTTAATGAAAATCCGCATTGGTAAGCGGGTTTTTGCGATAAGCGTTGATACAGGGTTTTCTAAAACCTGGAACCCTGAACCGTGAACGGTTACAAAATCTAAAATTCCAAATGTCTTTTCACTTTCAGGAATTCCTATCTAAGGAAATCAATCTCCTCCGCGAGGAGGGGCTGCTGCGTGAGCTAAAAACCATACATGGCGCACAGGGACCTTGGGTGGACCTTGGAGGCAGGCGCACCCTTCTGCTTTGCTCCAATGACTACCTTGGATTGGCCTCTGACCATCAAGTCACTGGAGCTTTCACGTCAGGCGTCGAAGAATTCGGGACAGGGTCCGGCGCCTCCAGGTTGATTTCCGGCAATAGGTCCCCGCATGAGGGGTTGGAGAAGGCCATAGCGCAATTCAAGGGAACCGAATCCGCGCTCCTGTTTAATTCCGGCTACCATGCCAATATAGGGGCCATTCCCGCCCTCTTCGGGGAAGGCGATTTGATTCTAAGTGATGAATTGAACCACGCCTCCTTGATCGACGGGTGCCGCTTGAGCAAGGCGCGGGTCTTGAAATATCCGCACAAGGACTGCGCCTCCCTGAAAAAAATGCTACGCGAAAATAGCGGCTGCAAAAAAAAATTGGTCCTCACCGACGGGGTCTTCAGCATGGACGGCGATATCGCCCCCTTGCCGGGTATTGTGGAATTGGCAGGGCAATTCGAGGCGGTCGTGATGGTGGACGACGCGCATGCCACCGGCGTACTGGGTCCAGGCGGCAAAGGGACCCTTGGGCACTTTGGCCTTGAGCCGGACTGCGTGGATATCCAGATGGGCACCTTGGGAAAGGCGCTGGGATGCTTCGGGGCCTTTGTGGCCGGAAAAAAGGAATTGACTCAATTCCTGACCAACAAGGCACGGTCTTTTATATACACCACGGCCCTTCCGCCCGCGCTGGCGGCGGCCGCTTGCAAGGCATTGGAGATAGCAGGGAGAGATCAATGCCGGAGGGACAGGCTATGGGAAAACGTCCGTTTTTTTAAAGAGGGACTTGAAAAACTAGGATTTGACATAATGGGGAGCGAGACGCCGATAGTCCCGATTTTCATAGGGGACCCGGTGAAGACAATGAAAATCAGCGCTTGTCTGCTTGAGAAGGGGTTGTTCGTCCAGGGAATACGGCCCCCGTCCGTTCCAGAAGGAAAATCCAGGCTGCGGGCCGCTCTTTCCGCTTCACATACCATGGAAGACCTTGAGTTTGCCCTTGAAGTCATTGAAAACGTTGGGATAAACTAAAAGACGCTTCCAGAAATTATAAAAAAACTATCAAAAAAATTTGAGGACTGTCGCATATTAGCATTGGATTTGTGTTGTAAATATTTTTTGGAAAGGAAATAAAATGAAAAAACACTACTGTCCGGTTAAATTATCGAATAAATTCAATTGGTTAGGCATATAGCAGTCCTGTATTTTGTATTCTCTTTTTGTAAGTATTTGAAATAATGGACTTTTCTCGAACAAGGTCAGGCTCAAAATCTGTAAAATTG
>JACRGO010000171.1 GCA_016212295.1 Nitrospinota bacterium
CCAACATCGAACGTCCAACATCGAAGTAAGAAAAATTCGTTTTACGTTTTAAATCCTTTCTTCCTTTTTCGACGTTCGACGTTCAATGTTGGATGTTCGATGTTCAATTCTTTAAAGTCCGCCCGAAGGGCGTTAAGTTCAGAGTAAAGTCACTTTCCCTTACATTATATGATGTTTTTGATTCTTTTGGGGTTCGTAATAAAAAAAAATTATTTTTCCAAAGATCCGAGGGCTTCCTGGATCAAGGGAATGGTGGCCTTGCGGCGCGTCAGTAGAGAATAGCGGTTGATTTCCTCTATTATCAACCGGAGGGAGCGGAAGTCGCGTGGATAGTGGTTCAGGATGTAGTCGATTTCTTTTTCCTCAAGGGCCAGCTTTTTCTCCCCGGCCAGCCTTTTCAGGATTTTTCTCTTGGCCTCTTCGTCCGGCGGGCCAAGCCTTGCCGTCAACCCCCAGGCCAGCCTAGACGCAAGCCTTGGGGAAAGGGAGTTTGTCCTGGTGGGAGGGTTTTTGCCCGTGGCGATGAAAAGTTTTTGGGTTTCGCGGAAATGATTGAAGAGGTGAAAAAGCGATTCCTGAAGGGCAGGGTAGGGGGAGGCGTCTTCCACGTCGTCAACGAGCAGCGCGCCGGAGTCCTTATAGCGGGAAACAAGGCCAACCACCGCGCCTTCCGTGTCCGGGGAGCGTGACAGTTCCTCCAGCGTCCTGCCAAGGGGCAAAAATTTCACGGCCATGCCAGGCTGCTTGGCTGCCAGTTCATTTCCAATTGCGTGAAGGAGGTGGGTTTTGCCGCAGCCGGTTTCTCCATGAAAAAAAAAGCTTTTTTCCATGTCCGCCACTTCATCGCAAATTTTTTTGGCCATTCCGAAGGCCGTTTCGTTCCCCTCGAAAACGAAAAAATTTTCAAAAGTATAAACGAGATCGAATTTAAAAGGGAATAATTGCTGGCGGAGGGGGCTGTCCGATTTCATGGAATATTATTCACCGCGGAGACACAGAGGCGCAGAGATTTTTGTAAAAATTTAAAGTTCCATACTTTTTTTCTCCGCGTCTGCGATCTCCGCGGTGAAAATGTGGGACGTTCAATGTTTGGGCACGATGCATCGTGCCCTTACTGTTAGATGTTCAATCTTTTATTCCTGGCTTTCCTTGCCCGCAATGCGCGTGGGCTCGTATATGCAGTAAGGCTCTTCCTCCATATAATCCCCGGTTTCATAATAGGCCCTGGCGCGGCATCCCTCGCAAACCTTCTTGAACTCGCAGACGCCGCATTTGCCGCCGAGCTGGTCTGTGTCGCGCAGTCTTGCGAAGACGGAGGATTTTTCCCATATTGATTTAAAGGACTCCTTGAGGACATTCCCAGCCTCAACAGGGAGGTATCCGCAGGGGAAGACCTGGCCCTTGTGCGAGACGAAGCATATAGAGCTGCCCGCCAGGCATCCCTTGGTCATTGCCGCCATGCCGTGGGTCTTTGGCGTGATTTTAATTCCTTCCTCCTTGGCCCGCTGGCGCATGATCCTGAAATAATGCGGGGCGCAGGTGGCCTTGGTCTGGATTTTATTTTCCTTTGAAACATCGTAGAACCAGTTGAGCAGTTCCTCGTATTTTTTGGGGTCCAGCATCTCCTCGTCCGCTATCTCGACCCCGCAGCCCACGGGAACCAGCATGAAGATGTGAAGGGCCACGGCCCCTAAATCAAGCGCCAGTTGATAAAGCTCCTTTGCCTGGTGCGCGTTGTGGCGGGCGATGGTGCTGTTGATCTGGACCTCCACTCCCGCCTTCTTCAGGTGGTTAAGCCCCTCTATGGCGCGGTTAAAGGAGCCTTTGAGTTTGCGGAAGGAGTCATGGGTCTCGGCGTCGGCCCCGTCAAAGCTGATGGAGACCCTCTGGATGCCGGACGCCTTGACCTTTTCCGCTACGTTGGCGTCAACCAGGGTCCCGTTGGTGGCAAGGGCGCAGATAAGCCCCTTTTCCTTTGTCGTGTATTCCGCGATTTTGAATATATCCGGCCTGAAGAGCGGCTCTCCGCCGGAGAGAACAAGGATCGGCCTCCCGGTCTCCGCGATGGAATCGATCATCCGGAATGCCTGCTGAGTTGTTAAATCGTCCTTCATCAACTGGCTGCTTACGTCTAACCGCCTGCAGTGGACGCATTCCAGGTTGCACCCGGCGGTGGTTTCCCAGAAAACGAGTTGGAGCTTGTTGGTTGCCGCTTTCATGAACATGGCGGCCTGATGTCCGCTGTGGTCTGTTTCCTTGATTTCCTGAAAGGTCTCTTTTATGTTTTTAGGATGCATTATTTAGTGTTGTCCTTGGTAACTTGTTAATTAAATCCTTGTCAAAGCAGCAGGAATTTTTTAACCACAAAGCGCGCAAAGTACAAAGTTTATGAAGCTCCAAATCTCAATTGCCAAATAACAAATAAATCTCAATAACCGAAATTACAAGAAAATAAACAAAGAAATTGTTTTGGACATTCATTAATTGAGATTTGTAATTTATTTGTAATTTGTTATTTGTCTTTTGGAATTTTGTTTCCACTTTGGTTGCGGCGAAGCCGCGCCGCGTTCTTATTGAATTCTCTGTGGTGAATTGCCTTAGGAAACAGCGGTAAGGGCCTCAGGCACAGGGAAAAGTTCACCCTTTTCCTCGAGCGTTTTCCAATCCTCAGGCGTCAAACCAATCTCTTCATCCGTGAGATAACAGCCCGGATCAGGGGCGAAGGGGTCGCCGTATACCAGGTCGGCCCGGACCCTCAATGACCCGCCGCACGCCTTGAACCACTTGCACAGGCTGCATTTCCCTTTTATGCGGCTCGGCCTGGACTTGAGTCCGGCCATGAGCTTGTCAGAGGTGTCCAGCCAGATTACGCTGAATTTTCTTTCGCGCACGTTCCCGAAGGAGTAGTGCATCCAGAATTGGTCGGCGTGGACGTTTCCCAGGAAGTCTATGTCCCCGAATCCCACGCCGGAGCTGTATGTCCCGCCGCCGTTCCACTCAAGCTGTTTCAGCACCTCCGCGGCTTTTTGCGGATCATTTTGCAAAAGCTTCATGTAAAGGTAGATGCCGTCCACATGGTTATCAACCGTCAGTATGTCCTTGTCCATGCCGCGCTTATGGAAGTCCTCGGTCCTGTCCAGAATAATATCCATTGCGTGCCTGGTCTCCTGGTGGGTAAGGTCGTTTCCCTGGATGTCCCTGCCTCTTCCGGAATAAACGAGATGGTAAAAGCAGGCCCGCTGAATATTTTCCGCCTCAATGAAGTCGAATATCTGGTTAAGGTTTTCATAGTTATGGCGGGTGAGGGTAAGGCGCAACCCCACTCGCTGTCCGGTCTCCACGCAATTCCTGAACCCGGTCATTGCCTGCTCGAACGCCTTTTCCTTTCCGCGGAAATAGTCGTTGATTTCTCCTATGCCGTCCAGGCTGATGCCCACGTAGGCCATGCCGATCTCGTGTAGTTCCCTGGCTATGTCCTTGGTGATGAGGGTGCCGTTGGTGCTGAGGGTGGTTCGTATTCCCTTGCCCTTGGCGTAGCGGACCAGTTCAAAGAGGTCCGGGCGCACCAGGGGCTCGCCGCCTGAAAAAAGGAGGGCCGGGATTTTGAATTCCGCGAGGTCATCGATAAGGGCCTTTCCTTCTTCGTTTGTCAGCTCGCCGGCGTACTTTTTTCCTTCCGAGTCGCTGTAGCAGTGGATGCATTTGAGATTGCAGGAGCGGGTGACGTTCCAGGCCGTGACAGGCCGCCTCTCGGCGGCGGTTTTCGGGGTGGCGTGGGCCATCGGCCGGGCCGCCATGTGCTCGGACTGATGGCCGTAACGTATGGCGTCACCTGGATTTTCGTGGCCGCAATAAAGTTTTGATATTCCAATCATTAATTATCTCCTTTTTTTTATTATGATAAGCGATAGGGTTGGTTTAAATCAAAGGGAAATAAAATTCCAAATGACAAAATTCAAATTCCAAACAAAATCCAAATGGCTCAACGTTTGTTCGCAGGCCCCAGCCTGAAGGCGGGAGTTAATACCTACCCATAGGGGTGAAATATTACATTAGTCTATTCGTGACATTCGTGTTCTTTATTTTGGTTGTGGCCAAACCGCGCTAGGACTCCAATCCCAAATTTGGCGGAATAGCGGTGAATTCCTCCACGTCCTCGAAGAGGAGTTGGGCGTTGACCAGCAAGATGAACTTATCACCTTTCAGGTTTCTTGCGGTTTTTCCCACCAGATGGTTTTGAAGCCGGCCGGAAAAGCCCGGAATGTCTTGAACGCTCTCCTCCTGTAAATATTCCACGGACTCCACTGAGTCAACTGAGAGGCTTATGGTCTTGTCCTCATGGTGAAGGACCATCGATATTTCAGTCATGGATTCATGAAGGAGCTTGCGGGCCGTTTCAAACAGATTTACCAGCTCAGCGAGGATGCCATGCCGGGTTTCTTCTATGCGCCGGTATGCCTGGCCGTGTTCTCCACTTTTCACGAGGTCTATGACTTCGCCCGCCAGGGAGTGGATTCGCTTGTGGGGCGCGTCAAACTTTTTCATGTGGTTTTCAAGGATGATATTGGGCGCTTTGTAGCTATCGTACCACTTGCCGAATTTGCATTGATGGGGATCGGTGGCAAGTTTGAAGACACGCGACTCCCGCACGGACGCCTCCAGCTCCGCCAGCCAGTTTTTGTGGTCTTGCTCCCGCTCCTTCAACAGTTCAATAAGGTTTTCCGTTTCAGTTTGAACAGTCGGCATCTTCAATATTTTCCGCAAATCAGCCACGGTTATGACCTTATCCCGCAGCTTCATCACACCCCGTATGTAATCAGGGACCTGCGGTATTCTGTTCAGCTTGGGTAAGACCACCATCTCAGTCACAAAAATGCTGTAGATGCCGAAATACCGGTCTCCTATCTTGAAAATGATCCATGGAAATTTTGTTTCGAATGTCATAGCGCGGCTTGTTTAAAAAAATATTTATATACTTTACAAGGTCACAAACGGTGATTTATTATTAACCACGAAATACACGAACTACACGAAAAAATTACAGAATAATTCTTTCAACCTGGGCCTTTGGATAATGTCCGGTTTATAGATTTGCCGGAGCTGCTCGCCTTTATAAAAAAGGCTAAGCTCTTTTTGGGAAATGAAAGGAATATTTTGCCTGCAAAGTTCTTTTTGAATACTGCCCCCTGAATGGAAAAATATTCCTTGAATAAAATTTTTTCGTGTGTTTCGTGTATTTCGTGGTTCAATTGCTTTTCTAAAAGAAGAATTAAAACCGCTGTGTTCCTGCTTTCGCGGGAATGGCTGGTGAAAAATCACCATTTGTAACCATATTGAGTATAACTTATTATAACCGCAAAGAAGCAAAATTTATAATCTGAAAATTTTTTCTCTCCGCGTTTGGTTAACATATTAGCCTTTGAATCAAACCGTCAGACGGTTTTTCAGCCTCATTACACGTTCCAGTGATTCATCTATCCGCTTTTCCTGGATGCGTCCGCTTTTCACAGCGTTCTGGAGAGACCGGAAGGCGGTTTCCTGTTTTTCGCGGTCCCGGCAAATCAGAAGAATATCGCAGCCGGCCTCAACCGCCCTGACGCACGCCTCCGGGAAATCGTGGCATTCAGGCACGGCCCCCATCTCCATGTCATCGGAAAAAACAAGTCCCTTAAAGCCCATTTCCTCCCGGAGGAGACCGGTGAGTATCCGGCGCGAAAAGGTGGCGGCGCATTGCGGGTCGATATTTTTATAGACAACGTGCGCGCTCATGAGCATTTCAAGTCCGCCTTTTATTCCATTGACAAAGGGGACCAGCTCCACCTTTGCCATCTGTTTCATTGAAGTATCAACTTCAGGGAGGCACGCATGGGAATCAAGGGAGGTGTGGCCGTGGCCGGGAAAGTGTTTTCCAACCGGGAATACCCCGCCTTCCATGAACCCTTGAATGGCGGCCACGCCGTGCCTGGAAACCAGGAGCGGATCAGGACCGTACGATCTGTCCCCTATGATCGGATTATCCGGATTAGTGTCCACATCCAGCACCGGGGCAAAGTTGATATTAAGTCCCGAGTCACGAAGTTCCTTTCCAACCGCCCTGGCGTTTTCTCTGGTTTTTTCAGGTGCATTCAATTCGCCCCAGGTCCTGTTTGGCGGAGACTCAATAAAAGGCGGCCCAAAGCGCTTGACCCTGCCGCCTTCCTGGTCCACTCCTATGAATAGGGGAGGAGCGCCGGGGTTATAGCGGAGATTCCACTCCTGGATAGTGGAACAAAGGTTCCGGACTTGTCCTTTGTCCTTGTAATTCCTGGAAAAGAGTATAACGCCGCCGAAGGGAAAGTCCTTGAAAAATTCGAGCAGATCATCGGAAGGGGAGGGACCCTCAAACCCCACCATGATCAACTGCCCGATTTTTGAGAGGAGGTTCATGTGCAAGGAAAAAAAGAATTTTGAACAAGGAATAATGAATTTCGAAGGGGGAAAAGTGCAGACTTCAAAATTCGGTGTTCGATATTCGATATTCAATTGAACTTGTTGAGTTGGTATTGCTAATAACGTATGGTAGGCACTTTAGTTCACTTGAAACTTTAGTCACTCAGCTTTATGTTCCTATAAATGCTTCCCTTCCAACTTGATGTACGGCCTCAGATCATCCATAAGCTTCTTGAATTTCTTTGGCTTCAAGGATTGGGGACCGTCCGAATATGCCTCAGCCGGTCGGGGGTGGACTTCAATCATAAGACCGTCCGCCCCGGCGGCCACTGACGCCTTGGCCATGGTTTCCACCAGGTGCCAATAGCCGGTAGCGTGGCTGGGATCAACGAATACCGGCAGATGGGTCTCGGCCTTAAGCACCGGTATAGCGCTTATGTCCAGTGTGTTGCGGGTCGCTGTTTCAAAGGTGCGTATGCCGCGCTCGCAAAGGATGACTTCCTTATTGCCCTCGGACATTATATATTCCGCCGACATGAGGAATTCCTTGATGGTGGTCATCATGCCCCTCTTCAAGAAAATTGGCTTCGGTATCTTGCCTATCTCCTTGAGGAGGGAGAAGTTCTGGACGTTCCTCGCCCCGATTTGCAGTATGTCAGCGTACCTGGCCACAAGGTCGGCTTCCCTGGGGTTCATCACCTCTGTCACTATTGGAAGTCCGGTGGCGTCCCGCGCCTCGGCCAGGAGTTGCAGGCCTTCCTCCTCCATGCCCTGAAAGGCGTAAGGTGAGGTCCTTGGTTTATAGGCCCCGCCCCTGAGTATCTGGGCGCCGGCTTCCTTGACCGCCCTGGCCGTTTCCACTATTTGTTCACTTGACTCCACGGAGCACGGTCCAGCCATTACAACGAATTGGCTGCCGCCGATTTTAACGCCGTTTACGTCTATAACCATCTTTTCCTTGTGCAGTTCCTTGCTGGCCAGTTTATAAGGCTTCAGGATTTCTATGACGTTTGAAACGCCGGGTGAGGACTCCATGTAATTTTTCAGTTCCATCTTGTCCCTTTCATCACCGATGGCGCCGATGACAGTTTGCTCCACTCCCTTGATCACATGGCTTTTATAACCAAAGTCCTCGATTTTTTTTATAACATGGTTGATCTGTTCCAGGTTGGCGTCATGTTCCATTACAATAATCATTTCACACCTCAAAAAAATAAAAAGTCATTAGTCACTTTAATCTTGATCTTGAAAGTCTAACATAAGGCCGCCATTTAGTCTATATTAGATACTTACACGTGCACTCTGAGAATTCGCCTCTCACAATTTTAAAAAAGACATAGAACGCGGATTACGCGGATGAGACGGATCTACACGGATTTAAAACGTATAAATTTAGATTATTGAAAATAGAAATCATAAAAAATCCGCGCGAATCCGTTTTATCCGTGTCATCTGTGTTCCATTAAAATTTAAAATATCTTTTGTTGGATTTCAGATTTGTGGCAGCTTTTTTTATATTCTCCCAATCAAAAATCTGAAATTTCAAATATTTTTGGCTAGACCTTTAACTGTCTTCCGATTTTTTCCTCGACACTTTTAATCTTGCCTGATAAACGGCCGTTTTTCCCTTTCCGGTAATCTATCTTTATGCCGCATGTGATCCTGTTGCAATCCTCCCGCATCCGGTCGAAGCACCTTTTAACGACACCCATCACTTCGTCCCACTCTCCCTCTAAAATCGTGCCCATTGCGCTGAGCCGGTAATCCAGCCCGGATTTGTCTATTATATCCAGGGACCGGGCCACCTCCCGGCTGACGCTTTCCCCTTTATCCAAGGGAGTCATGGAAAATTCCAAAAGAACTGACATAGCGGTCTCCTTATCTGGAAGTTAAAATTTTATATTATTACGTTCAGAAATTTGCGTTTCCCACGTAAGTTTTTTAACCGCTTCTTGGAGTGCGCGTGGCCGCACGATGCTCAAGGCTAGAATACTATGTTCATGGCTTTTTTTCAATTCGTCGCGGATTTGCAATCCCCCTTCGGATTAAAAATTCAGGCGGAATATGCGTTACAGGCTGCAAACCTGTAACGAGCAGTAAAATTTCCGGTTGACACCCCTCGCTGTTCCGGTTAAACTTGATCCATGAGAAAGACACTTCCTTTTTTGTTCCTTCTTTTCATTGCCCTCTGCCATGCCCCTGTCCTTGCCGTGGAAACCGCTCCCCGGATATCCGACAGGGAAATCATAGAAAATTTATCCGATTTACGGGGCGATATCAAGGAATTAAAGGCCGGACAGAAGGCCCTTGAACAGCGGTTTGACGATATGAATAATTCCGTCAACAAACGGTTCGATATCCTGCAATGGATGCTTGGGCTTTTCATTACCGTTGCTATTTCCTTAATGGGAATTATGGGGCGGATCCTCTGGAATCAACAGAAGAAACTAACCCAGATAGAAACCTCCCTTGAGGCGCAAAAGGAGGAGCTTTCATTCCTGAAATCCCTCATTGAGAAACTCCAGTCCCTCATCGAAAAACTCATGCCGCCAAAAGGCGTATTGTAATTTCCGCTCGTAGCGGATTTGCGATAAACCTAACAAAAGATATTTTAAATTTCAGATTGCGGATTTTAGATTGGAAGAATATAAAAACAAAATATCCTGCGCATCCTTATCCCTGTTAAATTTGTTTTTTTGGGCAGGGATGGACAAGATAGGCAGGATAGTTGCCGGTATCCTAAAAGCCTTTGGTCTTCAGCCTTCTGTCTGAGCATCTAAGTATCCTCAACAAAAATAACTGCTTAAGCCTGCCTGTTTATCGGGCAGGCTTTTTTTATTATGTAACCTTTAAAAATAATAATGAAAACCTGTCGGCCTATTTTTGTAATTACTTTTATATTACGTCATTTTTGACTTTCTCCGGTATTTCTGATAGATTTTGGATACATTTTAAAGTTAGAAAAGATTCCCCACTCCCACCTTCCTTTTTTTTGCGCATACCATACTATCTCATCCTTTGCGCCTTATGAAAAAAAATCCAGGCCACATGGACGTATCAGCCGGAAATTCCAATAATACGAAGCAATTCCAGAGCGAGGAATACAAGCAGGAATTCATGGTAAGACACAACTATCCGGTGTGCTTCACCAGGGACCTTTTTTCTCCTAGAAACCCGCTTCTTGCATCCATCCTTGACCGGTTCAAGGAGGGGAGGAAATATCGCGCCGCCGTATTCGTGGATTCTGGAGTGGCAAAGGCCCATCCTTCCCTGATGTCAAGGATTGAGAAGTATTTCAAGGCCAGAAAGGAAATGGAACTTGCCTTCGCGCCTGTGACTGTCCCGGGCGGAGAGAAGGCAAAAAGGGGATGGAAGCATGTCAAGGAGATTATGCGGCTGCTGAATGACCACCATTTGTGCCGCCATAGTTACGTGGCGGCGATTGGCGGAGGAGCTGTGCTGGACATGGTTGGATTCGCTTCCTCAATTGTCCATCGCGGCTTAAGGGTAGTACGCGTCCCCACCACCGTTCTGGCCCAAAATGACGCTGGGGTAGGGGTGAAAAACGGGATCGACGATTATGGGGCGAAAAATTTCGCCGGGACTTTTTCCCCCCCTTTTGCCGTGCTTAACGATTTTAATTTCCTTCATACCTTGTCTGGCAAGGAATGGAAAGGAGGCATAGCGGAGGCGTTCAAGGTGGCCATCATCAAGGACAGGGAATTCTTGGAGTTTCTTTGTGAAAACGCCGTGGCGTTGGGAAAACGGGACCTTCCCCTGATGGAGAAGATGATCAGGCGCTGCGCGATTTTGCATCTGGAGCACATACGGAATAGCGGCGACCCGTTTGAATCAGGGTCCGCCAGGCCATTGGATTTCGGCCATTGGTCCGCCCACAGGATGGAAGTCGCCTCGAATTACAGGATAGGGCATGGACAAGCGGTGGCGGTGGGCATTGCCCTTGACTCCTTTTACGCCATGCGTTTGGGTCTTTTGAGCCGGCAGGAATTCCAAATGATAATTGAGGCATTGGCCGCGTCGGGTTTGCCCCTCTGGTATGGTCTACTGGAAAAAAGAGGGGAGGGGGGGAGGCTTGATATTCTGGAGGGCCTGGGCCAGTTCCAGGAGCATCTCGGCGGCGGACTCTCCATCACCCTTCCCCAGGGGCTGGGAAAAAAATGCGATGTGCACAGGATAGAGGAAGGGATAGTGGAGGAAGCGGTTCGTTATTTTAAGGATTTAGGGCAAGGTCAGCCGTTCAGTCACTAATTAAGATCGAACTGAGCTGGAAAATAAGCTTTTATATTAAAAGAGGGGTTTTGTTGCAAAAAAAACCTCCTATAATTCCAGGAGGTTTTTTAGATCAACAAGTATGTATGGCTGGGGGACCAGGATTTGAACAAGGTCAAGCCTAAGAATTTCTCTTTATTTTCAATAGGTTAGAATTGTCAGAAATAGAGTCGGATACCTTTTGGATACCTTTTGGTCTAAAAACCTGTTTTAAAGTATCCGTTAAAACATGCGCATATTTTTTAGTTGTGTTAGAATTGGTAGTGTAGAAAAAAGGAGACCTGAGTTATAAAGGAAGCAAAAGCCCTCCATTTATGGTAATAAAATAGTTCACCACAAACTATAAAACCATAAAAAGGAGGGCAATATGGGTTTGACCCCACGCAATACA
>JACRGO010000166.1 GCA_016212295.1 Nitrospinota bacterium
AGCCGGAAGAGATGCTCATCCAGTCTCCTCCGCTGCTGACAGCGGCCCTCCATGCCAAGGTCCCTCCGCCGGTATTGGACACGCTGAAACTGGTGGACGTGGCCCCATACCCGACAGTCCTTGACTTGGGGGTGACGGATAGAGCGGGCGATCCGGAACCGCCGCCCGTGCCGCCGCTTGTGGAACCGCCGGTCGATCCGCCTGAACTTCCCCCGGAGGAGCCGCCGCTCGTTCCTCCAGTCGATCCGCCTGCACCCTCTGACTGTTCAAGAACAAAATCCTTGATAAGCTCAACGCCCTTGTATTTTATCGAGTCTCTTTTGGTTTTATAACCTGTTTTACTTACATTCGCCACGTAGGTGGTCTTTTTTAAGGCATTGCCATCAAAACAATAGTACCCGTCGCTATCCGTCCGGGCGGCAAGATTTTTGGACCCTGCCTTCAATTTTACCGTGGCCTTATTAACAGCATCATCGTTTTGATCCGTTACGCTCCCTGAAATCCCGCACGTGTCCTCCGCAAGAAAGGCGGAAATAGAAGCGGTTGACGGTTCCCGGTTTTCAATTGTCAATTGTCGATTGTCAATTGCCGGTTGGAGACCGGTTGCCAGGGAAGTATGGGACTTGGCCCTATGGCGGAGTCCTTTCCCGCCCGCCGCTTCCGACGCGCCAAGAAAACAGGAGACGGCAAGATACACCGCGCATATACCGCAAATGAAAACAAACAATTTTGGAAAAAAATTTTGCCTGGACATGGTGGAACCTCCGGGTTAGGGGTTACGAGTTGCGGGTTCAGGGTTTAAAATTCGCGTTCTTCGCGGCTGAAAGACAAAAAATAAAAAAGCCCGTTTGACGCCTCAGATCGGCTTTTCAAACGGGCTCCTAAACTTAAAATAAAAAAAAGAGTCAGGAAGGATGAAGTTATGATTGATTGATTGATTGATTGATTGATTGATTGATTGATTGATTGAAGTCCATGTGCTTTTAGATCAAGATGAATAAGTTTTCGCTATATTATACCCTTCATTCTTGCTTTGTCAAACGAATTTTTTTCCACCGGACTTTTTTCACCACTATAGTAAACGAAGGCGTTGGCTATAACAGCTAAAAAAGGGCCGCGCCTACCTGCCGGCCCTGTGCCTTAAAAAGTGGTCGGCTATGGTTATGGCAGCCATGGACTCCGCCACTGGAATTATCCGCGGACAAATACAAGGGTCATGGCGGCCCCCGACGCGGATCTCCCTCTCCCTGCCTTGGACGTCCACTGTCCTCTGGGCCAGGGAAATAGACGGTGTGGGTTTGACAGCGGCGCGAATGACGATTTCCGCGCCGGTGGAAATTCCTCCAAGTATCCCGCCTGAGTTATTGGACTCCAGCGCCGGGACCCCACCACTGGAAATAAAGGGATCGTTGTTTTCCGACCCCAACATACCCGCCGCGCCGAAGCCGGCCCCGATCTCCACTCCCTTGACCGAGCCCAGGCCCATGATAGCCTTGGCCAAGTCGGCGTCCAGTTTGTCGAAGACCGGCTCTCCGAGTCCAGCCGGAACGCCAGTGGCCCGAATCTCTATCACGCCGCCCACGGAATCGCCCTTGGCCTTGAATTCCATGATCCTTTGCGCCATCAATTTCGCCGCGCGCTTGTCAGGACATCTCACGTCGTTACGCTCTATCTCCCTTCTGTCGAACTTTTCCATCCTGACGTCATGTATTTGAATGGAGTACCCGAAGACCTCCATGCCGTGAAGGGCAAGCAGCTTTTTCGCGACCGCCCCGGCGGCGACGCGGCCCACTGTTTCGCGTCCGCTGGATCTCCCCCCTCCCCTGTAATCGCGGAAACCGTACTTGGCGTGATAGGTGAAATCCGCGTGGCCTGGCCGGAAAAGGTCTTTAATTTTTTCATACGCGGATGAATCAACGTCCTGGTTTTCCACAAGTATGGAAATCGGGACGCCGGTGGTCTTGCCCTTGAAGACGCCGGAAAGGATAACGGCCCTGTCCTTCTCTTTTCTGGCGGTGCTTACCTTGCTTTGCCCTGTCCTGCGGCGGTCCAATTCCCTTTGAACGTCCTTTTCGGACAGGGCAAGTCCGGCAGGGCACCCGTCGATGACAGCGCCGACCGCCGGGCCGTGGGATTCTCCCCAGGTGGTCACGCGAAAGATACTACCAAAGGCATTTCCGCTCATAATAATTCCTTTCTCATGCGCAGCCTGAACCGGATGACCTTCAGGGCCGTGTCTAAATACTGCCCCAGGGTCTTGGTGGTTTCACCGTGGCAGCGCTCCTCGAACAATATTGGTATCTCCTTGATCCTGTATCCCTTCAGCACACAGGCGTACAGAACCTCCTCCACTATGGACGGGCCGACTGAAACCATTTTTTCAAGGCCGATGGACGCCAGGACCTCCCTTTTAAAACAGCGATAGCCCGAGGTGCAGTCCATTATATCCACTCCCATCAACAGGCGGATATAGTTATTGGCGAACCATGTTATCAAAGTCCGCAGGATATTTCTTCCCCTTTCCTTTCCTCCGTGGATCAGCCTGGAGCCGATAACGACGTCGCATTTCTCCATCTCCGACAAAAGGGATGGAATATACCTTGGATGGTGGGAGTAATCAGCGTCCATTTCAATGACATAATCGACGCCGGAGCGGACCGCGAAGAGAAACCCTTCTATCCCGGCGGTCCCGCGCCCCTTCTCACGGGTCCGGTGAATAAGAGACACTCTGCTGTCCTTTTCAGCCATCTCCCGGACAAGCTTCCAGGTCCCGTCCGGAGAATCGTCGTCCACAACGATGATTGATATATCGGGACCAATGGAAAGTATCTCAGGAACCAGTTTAACCAGGTTCTCCCTTTCATTATAGGTCGGGAGCATGACCAGGGTTTTTTTCATGTGGGCCGGTTTATATTATTACGTTCAAAATTTTGCGTTTTCCGCGCAAGTTTTTCAACCGCTTCTTGGGGCGCGCATGTCCGCAACCAAAATAAATTTCTCTTGAAGTATTCAACGTTAATTTTGTTTCAAGCGGAAAACGTAAATTTCTGAACGTAATAATATCGCCGGACGTTTGAATGCATCCAAATTTATCTTGGTCGCGGCCATGCCGCGCTACTATGGAAAATGAGAAAAAAAAAGGCCCAATGAAATAGAATATTCATCGGGCCCGTTCATTTGGCGTTTTTTATTCAATGTCCCTGATGGCCGCCTTGATTTTGTCCCTGATGGCCGATGGGGGCCTCTCATCCAGGGCATTTTGGAGGGCTTCAATGGCCTTGGATTTTTCGCCAAGGGCGCTGTATGAAAGCCCCAGCATGTACCTGGAATCGTGGATCTTGTTGCCTTTGGGATAATTATCAACCACATTCTGGAAGCTGTCGGCGGCCTTATCGAACTCCTCAAGCTTGTAATAACACTGCCCGATCCAAAAAGAGACATTGTCCGCAAGGTCGTCCGGCGCGTTCCTGCCCTCTATTTCCTTCAAGGTATCCAGCGCGTCCTCGTATTTCCTGGCGTTAAAAAGTTGCACCGCCTTGTCATAGCTCTTTCTTACGCTTACCCCATCCAGTGAGGAGACGCGGGTTTTTTTGTAATCCCTTTCAGTCTTCTTTTCCGTGGTGCGCATCTTCATTTCCTTGATTTCATCCTGGAGGCCGGCAAGTTTTTCCTTTAATTTTCCTACTTCTCCGTTCGACGCGCCGCCTGAGCCTACCTTCATCTCGTTCAGCTTGCTTTCCACTTCCCTCTTGGAATCCTGAAGACTCTTCAAGGTCGATTCAAGGGAGCTTATGGTATCTTCCAAGCCCTCGATCTTTTTCTGAGTCTCATCTTGCTTTTCCGTCAAGTCCTTGATTTCTGATTGAAGGTCGCCGGCCTTGGCTTCGGACCTGGCTTCGCCCTTGCCGCCCTTGGCGTTTTTGGTGTCTTTGGCGTCCGCCTGGTCCGAGCCTAACTCATTGTCCAATGTATCAACTTCCTCATCCTCATTGCCAAAACCCAACATGGAACAACCGCTAAATGAAAGCCCGGTACCCGCCGCCATCGCGCACACTAAAAAAATGGCCCACAATTTTCTTATTTCAGAACCCATAAATCCTCCTAATAAAATTCTTAGCGATTATAGAGAAGCTACATTATAAAGTCAAGGTTACAGTCAATTAAAGTCAACGCTTTTTAAAAAGCGTTGACTATCCAGCCGGATCCTAGAGCGGCTCATGTATGCTTATTTTTGGCGTTTACTATAAACAACTTTTTCCGCGCCACGTGGATCGCTGCTTCCCTCAAACGCGGAAGATACTCCCTGCGGATTGAGTCCATTCCCCGGTAAATATCCAGCTTTTCCTTGTCAACGCTGCAGACGGCGCCGTATTCCCGCGCCTTTTCCGCTATGTCCGAACCGGCCTTGGCGATGGTGCTGCAGATTACCACCGGCTTGGGATAGTGCCGGGAAAGCTTTTTAAGGAAGGCAAGGCCATTCATCTTAGGCATGATTATGTCGAGGCTGATGACGTCCGGGTCGGTTTCCAGGATCAGGTTACGCGCCTCGAAGGCGTCGCGGGCCTCTCCGCAAACCATCATCCCCGGCTCATGCTCCACGGACAATTTAAGGATTTTTCTCACAAGCGGCGAGTCATCCACAATGAGCACCCGTATATCGCGGGAGGCCATGGTCCGGCGTTTATTTTCAAGCGCCTCGGTTTCCCGGGACTTCTCGATCATCCGCACCCTGACCTTGCCGGTCATGGTGTCCATGTATATCCTGCGGCCATTCGTGCCTCCGACGTCCTCATCCACGATGTTGATGCCGTGTTCGCATAGAATTTTTCTTGCCACTTTAATGTTTCTTTCCCCGATAGTGGCGGCGGCTCCCAGGTGTCCTATAACTGCCCCGCCCCCGTATACCCCGGCCTGGAGTTTTTTTATGTCCGGGCTGAGTTTCTCCATGAGCCGGATGATGAGGCTGGTGGAGGAGTCTCCATAACGGCCCTGGTCCTCGCCCCCCTCTGGAAATTCCGCGAGGAGGAAGTGGTTCATGGCGGCGTAGCGCTTTGTGGTATGCCAGAGGGTCACGCCCACGCAACTGCCCAGAAGGGTCGCTATTTCACAGCTTGAGCGTGAAACACGGAATTCACCCGGCAAAAGAAATTTTCGTTCACCAATCATTTTTAAAACCCTTAATAGTAACAAGTGACGAGTTACAAGTGACAAGTAAAACTCGTCACTCTTTTTACTAGTCACTCGTCACTATCTTTCAAGCTTTGGAATCCTCAACATTATGGCCGTGCCATTGCCTGGCGAGGAGTCGATCCACATCCTGCCGCCGAATTTCCGGACTACGTAATACGCCTTGGTCAAACCGAACCCGCCGCCTTTTGTTTCCCTGTCCTCCACGTTGGAGGCCCGGTATCCGAAACGCACCGATTTGGCTATCTCGCCTTCTGGAATGCCAAGACCGTTGTCCGAGACCTCCAGGACGACTTCATTTTCATTGCATTCCAGCAGGGCCTTGATCCTGCCGCCCACAGTGGTGTATTTGCGGGCGTTTGCCACAAGGTCGCGCAGCGTGTCCTGAAGCACGATAGGAATGAACATGGACCCGTCCTCTTTCACCCCGCTCAAGCTCAATTGGACCAGGTAGCCGGAATCCGTTTTGTCCCCTTCCTCATACACTATGCCGAAGCGTCCTCGCGAATTGGCGGCCACGGCCTCCAGGAAGAGCCGGAGATTGCTCTTGATGTCCTCCGCCTGTATGGAGATCCATTCGCCAGGGGCCTCTCTCAAAAGAAACAACTCCCTCACGCGGGTATGCAGCACGTCCATGACGCCTTCGATGTTCTTCGCAAGTTTATCCATTTCCTCGCAACGGGCCGGAATAAAGGAGGAATCCTCCAGCGCCTTCAGCAAAATATGGTCCACCTCCTCGCGGAAGACGGCCTCGAGGCTTTCAATATGGTCGATGGATTCCCTGGTCTTTTCACGGCTGTGGAAAGATGAGATCAGGTCCCGGCAGATTTCAAGGCTTTTGGAAAGACCGCCGGGGCGTCCGGCGGCATTTTCCAGAAGCAGGAACCTAGAGGCCAGCACGTTGACGGCATTGAAGAGGGAGTGGGCCGCCACGAGGGCGGTTTCTTCCTCTGAAAGCTCAATCGGCTCCGTTATTTCAAGCTTCATTTTATCTTCATATCCCGAAGAAATTTTGCCACGCCGGAAATGGAAAGGGAAATATCGTGGCAGCACACTCTATAATCGTGCATGGATTTTCTCTTTCCCACCGGATCGACGATATCCAGGCGCTTGTTACCGTCCAGTTTGAATTCGCTTAACATGAAAGCCTTTTCCCTGGTGAACGGGTATAATTCCGCCAGGGAATTCAAATGATTTTTCTCCATCACAAGAATCAGGTCCGCCTCCCGCGCGAGGTCTTTCGTTATGGACTTGGACCGGTGATTGGCAAGGTTTATGTTCATTTTGGAAAGGACATGAAGGATGCCGTCAGGAAGCGTGGAACCGGGGCTGGCCTGAAGTCCGGCGGATTGAGCGCGGATGGCGCTGTCCCCCATTCTTTTCAACTGGCGATTGAAAAGGAACTCCGCGATGGGGCTTCTGAAAATATTGGCCTTGCACAAGAATAAAACTTCTTTTATTCCTCTTTGGGCAATCTTCCTCAGCTCCATAGGCCATTCAACCGCTTTTTCGATTTTTTCTTTTTTCATGGCCGCGCCAATTTCCTTGGACCGGGAAGAGGCCAATATCTCCCTTGGAGGGCCGGCGATACGGTCTTTCAGGGATTCGTTTTCCCGGAGCAATTGGTCGATCATGACCTTGGTCCTGAGTTGCGCCCGTACCCTTGCGAGCAGGATTTTCAAATCGCAGGGTTTGGTGACGTAGTCATCCGCCCCCTTGTCCAGCCCTTCCACGATATCCTCTATATTTGAACAGGAGGTCAGCATGATCACCCTTATATAAGAGGTGGAATACTGGGACTTGAGTTTCTCCAACAACTCGATGCCGCCCATTTCCGCCATCATTTTGTCCAGGATCAAGAGGTCCGGCTGGGATTCCAATTCCTTTTCAATTGCCTCTCTGCCGTTATTGGCCACCATGACGAAATATCCGGCCTTACTCAGGCAGTGGACTATAAGCTTTTGTAACGACAGATCGTCTTCCACCACAAGGATATTGCTCATAGCCACTCCTGAAAAACGGGTAAGTTCATAAAATTGATTTTATATTGTAATACAGCGGAACAATTTTTGACAGGGCAAGGACAATCCGTTATTCTTTCTTGAAAAAGCAGTCAGGTTTCAGGTTTCAGGTTTCAGGTTTCAGGTTTCAGGTTTCAAGCGTCAGGCGTCATAATTCATAAGACAGAAGACTCTGCTGCCTCCACAGTGGCGAAGCCCTGTGGAGCCACAATGCCGGAAACTAAACTCAGTATGGCTCCATAGCCCTGGCAGGACTATTGAGCCGGCAAGGAAGTTACTGGTTTTCCTGACCCCTGACTCCTGACTCCTGACTCCTGACTCCTGACCCCTGACTCCTGACCCCTGAAACCTAGTCCCCAAATGTCCCTTCCTCTAAAAACCACGCAGCCACAGGGCCTTTATATACTCTTTTTCGCTGAGTTATGGGAGAGGTTCAGCTTCTATGGGATGCGCGCGCTTCTGACCCTTTACATGGCCAAGGAACTCCTCTATGCCGATGAAAAGGCTTACGGGGTGTACGGCGCCTATGGGGCCCTGGTGTACACTACCCCGGTCTTGGGAGGGCTCATAGCGGACAAGATACTGGGCCGGAGAAAGGCCATAACGCTTGGGGCGGTCATCATGGCCATGGGACATTTCACAATGGCCCTCAATACGGAATTCACCTTCTATA
The DNA here is from genome assembly GCA_016212295.1 of Nitrospinota bacterium. Classification (GTDB taxonomy): domain Bacteria; phylum Nitrospinota; class Nitrospinia; order JACRGO01; family JACRGO01; genus JACRGO01. Next base: position 7,882 of record JACRGO010000166.1, read on the forward strand.
TAGCCCTTTCCCTGCTCATCATCGGAAACGGATTCTTCAAGCCCAATATCTCCAGCCTGCTGGGAAAATTATATGAGGAGGAAGACCCACGGCGCGACGGGGGATTCACCATCTTCTACATGGGAATAAACATCGGGGCCTTGCTGGCCCCGCTGGGCTGCGGCGCCATAGGGGAGCTTTACGGGTGGCATTACGGCTTTGGACTCGCGGGAATAGGCATGATCGCCGGACTGCTGGTCTTCAGGGCCGGGGAAAAAAAATTTGGACAAAAAGGAATGCCTCCAAATCCGGAAAAATTGGCGAAAAAGATTTTCGCGGGGACCAGCCTGGAGCAATTGATCGTCGCCGGGTCCTTTTTAAGCGCGCCTTTGTTCGCCCTGCTGGTACGGCAAAACCAGGTGATGTCCTATCTGCTTGGCGTAATGGGCGTGGTGATATTCGGGTCCCTTTTCCTTACCGCCCTGAGAAGCGAGAGGGTCGAGCGGGAGAAAATATTCGTGATCCTGGTGCTGTCCTTCTTCTCCGTGCTTTTCTGGTCTTTTTTCGAACAGGCCGGGAGTTCCATCACCCTGTTCACGGACAGGAACGTGGACAGGAACCTTTTCGGCCTGGAAATCCCGGCGTCGCTTTTTCAGGGCGTCAACCCGGCCTTCATAATTCTTCTTGCCATGCCCTTTTCCAATATATGGATTTTCTTGAGCAAGGCCGGCAGGGAGCCTTCCATGCCCATGAAGTTTGCCATTGGGACCATGCAGCTTGGATTGGGATTCTGGATTTTTGTTCTGGGGGCCTGGTTCGCTGGAGGGGACGGGATAGTCCCAATGGCCTTTCTCCTGGCCGGGTATTTCCTCCAGACAACCGGGGAGCTTTGCCTCTCGCCCGTTGGGCTTTCAATGGTGACAAAGCTTGCGCCGGGAAAGATCGTGGGGTTCGTGATGGGGACCTGGTTTCTCTCCACTGCCTTTGCCCACCATATAGCCGGGCTCATAGCAAAGATGACGGCCCCTGCTGGAATGAATGGAGAGACGGCCATGTCCGCCGCCGGGTCCCTGCCCAACTATGCGCGCGTCTTCGGCGGAATCGGACTAGTGGCGGCGGGGGCGGGTCTGCTGCTGCTTCTCCTTGTCCCGCTGCTCAGGAGGTGGATGCATGGAGTGCATTAACGGAATTCAGGGGGTAGTTGTCAGGGAAGGGCGAAGGGCTGAAGACAGTGGACGGAGGCGCATGACTCATGGCACATTACTCATGGCGCCTTGATGCGGATACAATTGGAATTGACAGGAATGGCATTTTGTTGGTTGTAATACATACTTTCCAGCAGTTGGATGCCGACTGTTGCAGAATTAGAATTATTTCTGCCCGCAAGACAACCAGAAAAGAATCAAAACAGTATCAGGAGGAAAATAAATGAAAAAAGAATATGATTTTTCAAAAGGTGAGAGAGGTAAGTTTTATCGTCCAGATGCGGAATTGTATCTACCTATTTACATTGAGCCTGACATGATGGAGGTTCTAAGAAAATTCTCGAAGCAAAAAGGCGTCGATGTTGCGACAATAGTAAATGAATGGATAAAAAAAGACATATCCATAGTAGAAACAATAACAAAATAACAATGCCTGGGGCAGCGTCTGAACAGTGAATAACGGACTAAAGAGATTGCAGGTTTAAATCCAAATAAAACAGAAAATACAAATAAAAACCCACTGGGAACAGAAGCCTCGAAGGGCACTGAGAAAAAATGACGAATTTTCTATAAACTTGGCGGCTAATTTACTTTTTGGTTTTCCATTTGTAATGTTCACTATAGGCAAAAAGAACGCTTCAACACATGACCCAAGACGCATGACTCATGGCGCCTTGATGTGCTTAATGCTTTCCTTCTTCTTTATGGCCTCCATGAAAATGGCGAGCAGGACCTTCACCATGTAATAAACGGAGCGTATGGGGGTGATGGAGGACTTTCCGCCGCTTCTCTCCTCCATTGTGACCGGGACCTCCACGAAGGTGAGTCCCACCTTGTGCAAAAGGACAATGGCCTCGGGTTCCGGGTAATCCTCCGGGTAATCATGCGCGAAGAACCTGATTGCCTCTTTGTCAAAGGCCCTGAACCCGGAAGTGGGGTCAGTCACCTTTTGAGAGGTCAGCATCGAGAGGATATACGCGAATATCCTGCTGCCCACCTTCCTTTGAAAAGATGAACCATAGCCGGTATTTTCGAGATACCTGGAACCGATGGCCACGTTGGCTTCTCCGCGCTCCAGAGGCCCCATCAGCTTTTGGGCCTGGTCCGGCCTGTGCTGGCCGTCTCCATCGATTTGAATGGCTATATCGTAATCGTTTTCAAAGGCATACCTGAATCCTGTTTGCATGGCGCCCCCTATGCCCAGATTGTATGGAAGACGCACAGGCTCCACCCCTGTGGCGAGAATTTTTTCATAGGTGGAATCCGGGGACCCGTCATCAACCGCGCAGATATCGGCCTCCGGCAGGTGGACGCGGATGCTGGACAGGACGGCCCCAATGCTCTCCTCTTCCTTGTATGCCGGAACTATCGCCAATATTTTTTTTTTCATGAGATCGATATCACTTGGTTTTCCTTACCCCTGGTCCCTGGCGCCAGGGAACTATTACGAATTTTATCAGCCCGCGCAGCAGGCCCGCGCCCCGGTAAAATCCCCTCAGGAAGGTGCAGAGCGCGAATAGATAATATTTGGGATCGCCTTTTCTCTTCACGATGCTGCGGGCCAATGGCATTTGTATCGCCAGATAAAAAAGCAGCAAGAAGGCATTGATAATATTAGCCGGCCGGTAAATCAACCCTGCCGGCAAAAGGGCCGCGATCAGTAGGGCAAGCGGCGGCTGGATAAAATCAAACATGCCGCCATAGCTGTCACCAGACGCCATGTCCGGGTGGTCCCTGTAAATTTTCATCCTCCAGCACCCATGCCGGAATTGTTGGCGGAGGTATTTGAAAAGGCGGTCCGGGTGGTAATGGGCAACGGCGGAGTCTTGCGCGAAGGAAAGCTTATAGCCCTTCTTCGACACCCTGTAGGCAAGGTCGTTGTCCTCGCCGCTTGCGCGTTTGTACTCCTCGTTAAATCCCCCCACCTCTTCCAAAACGGATTTTTTATATGACAAATTGAATGAGCCCAGGTAATTGACGAATTTGGGCTGCGCTTCATGGCGTATCTTTATTTCCTCGTGAATGCAGGAGGCCAGGAAATTGTCCGCGTTCATTATGTCATAGGTCCCGCCAACTCCCCCGACCTCCTCCGAGCAGTAGCCTTCCAGCAACTTAGCGATCCAGTCTCTTCGAGGGACGCAATCCGAATCCGTGAAGCAAACTATATCGCCTTTCGCCGCCCGCCATCCCTTGTTTCTAGCCGAGGCAGGGCCGCTGTTCTCCTGGCGTATAATTTTTACAGGATATTTTTTTACTGCCTCCACGCCGCCGTCAGTGGAACCGTCGTCCACCACAATGACCTCCGTCTCATACCCGGCCAAGTCCTGGCTTAGACACGCCTCCAGGGTCTTTTGAATGGTCCCGGCTGAGTTATAAAGGGGGATGACTATGGAAATGAGGTAAGAGTTCACGGGTGTCAGGTGTCAGGTGTCAGGTGTCAGGTGTCAGGTGTCTCCTCCATGAACCTTATGGGCAAATAGCGGTGAAACTCCTTGCTGCTTTTCCTGCCCCCAGTAAACTGATGCCAAAATATTTTTGTACCCTACCAAAGATATTCCTTGGTGTCGAAACCCCTTTTTTTACAGTCCTCTTCCATGGCGATGAGAAAAACCGAGGATACGGCCCTTTCCTTGTCCTTGTCCTTGGGATGGGCGCCCATGTAAGCCTCCACAATGCCGCGAATATCGCCATAGGTCAGATCGGAAATGCATTTGTCAAAGTTGGGAAATGCTGATTTTGGGGTGATCACTTCGCTATCTTTATCTGCGCGTGGAGGGAACAGGAACCAGTGGTTAAAGGTATCGACCAGGCCCATCATATATGTTTGCTTTGCCTCCAGCGGCCAATCCAGGTATTGCGATACTGTCCTGGTGGCCAAGGCTATACGTGGCGCCAGGAATATTGCAAGCAAAAAGGCGAAGAAAATAGTGATTTTTTTCATTAATGGACTCCAATAATGGCGGGGTGGATAGGAAATTTTATTCGGGATATTAAGGAACCGCGGAGACACAGAGGCGCAGAGGTTTTTATAAAATGTTTACAGCGCTATGAATCCGGGAAAACGAAAATGGTTTCATCAGGCAAGGCAAGGCCGAGGTCTTCCCGCGCTATTTTCTCCATGTGCCTCGGATCGTTTTTCAGGGAATCGATTTCCCTGATGAGCCTCTCATTTTCTTTTTTTAATTTGGAGACGCTGGACTTGAAGGCGCGCGCCTCTTTTTCTGATTCCACTGCCTGCAGGAACCCGTCTTTGTTGAATATCCCGATAAGGGCCAGGGAAACCATGATTCCAAGGCTCAGGTATAAAATGGTTTTAAAATTTCCAACAACCGGCCAGCCAAGGCCCTCGATGTTAGGATCAATCACCTTTTTGTCCACAAGTTTTTCAAGTTCCTTCTTGTTCATGGGATCATGGCCTCCTGAGAACTTTCCTCCCGGCGTAAAGGGCGCAATCGTCCAGTTCTTCCTCTATCCGGATGAGCTGATTGTATTTGGCGACGCGGTCCGTCCTGCTGAGGGAACCGGTCTTGATCTGCCCTGTGTTACAGGCTACGGCCAGGTCGGCGATCGTGGTGTCCTCCGTCTCGCCGGAGCGGTGAGAAACCACCGCCGTGAACCCGGCGTTTTTCGTCATCTCGATTGCGTCCAGGGTCTCGGTGACTGAGCCGATCTGGTTCAGTTTTATCAAAACCGAGTTGGCGACATTTTCCCGAATGCCCCGCTCGATTATCTTCGTGTTGGTCACGAAGATATCGTCTCCCACCAATTGGATCCTGCTTCCAAGCCTGCGGTTCAACTCCTTCCAGCCATCCCAGTCTCCTTCCGCAAGGCCGTCCTCGATGGAGAATATCGGGAATTTGGAAACCAGGCCCTCATAAAAGGCGATCATCTCGCCTGAGTCCTTCTTTGGCTTGGACTCAGCTCCAAGGGTATAGACCCCGTTATCATAAAACTCGCTGGCTGCGGCGTCAAGCGCAAGATAGACCTCCTCGCCGGGTTTGTAGCCGGCCTTTTCAATACCGCGAAGGATGACCTCAATGGCCTCGGAGTTTGACTTCAGATCAGGCGCGAAGCCGCCTTCATCTCCCACCGCCGTGTTGTATTTTTTTTCCGCCAGGACTTTTTTAAGGCTGTGAAAAATTTCCGCGCCCATCCGGATGGCCTCTTTAATATTTTTAGCGCCAACTGGAACGATCATGAATTCCTGCAAGTCCACGTTATTGTCGGCGTGGGAACCGCCGTTCAGGATGTTCATCATTGGAACAGGGAGCACCTTGGAGTTGGGCCCGCCCAAGTATTGGTGCAGGGGCAGGCCGGTCACGAAGGAGGCGGTCCTGGCCACGGCGATGGAGACCCCCAGTATGGCGTTGGCTCCTAGGTTGGATTTGTTTTCCGTCCCATCCACCTCCAGCATTAATTTGTCTATGGCTATCTGCTCAGTGACGTCGTATCCGGTCAATGCCTCGGAAAGGGTTTTGTTGATTGAATCAACGGCCTTCAACACCCCTTTTCCCAAAAACCGCTTTGGGTCGCCGTCCCTTAGTTCCAACGCCTCCCTTGATCCGGTGGAGGCTCCTGAGGGAACGCATGCCCTGCCCATTATTCCGCTTTCCACAAAAACCTCTACCTCCACAGTGGGATTGCCCCTGGAGTCCAGGATTTCCCTGGCGACTATTTCAGTGATTTGGCTCATTCAGCTTTCTCCTTAATTTAACATGCCTAGACGTGTTATACTATAATCCAAAATGAGAAAAAGTCAAGAATGAAATTAGGGAAAGGCCGTGCCGGGACTTCACAGAGGCGAATAATTCAAAGGACCAATAAGATTTCTTCATTGGTTGACAAAGGCCGGAGCAGGCAAATAAAATGAGTTTAAGCTTTGCGGACATGCCGCGCTATGCTTGTTTTTAATAACTCCGCCATTCATGGCGGAGAAACGAAAACGACTACCTGGCTTTAGCCATGACTTTACTGCCCGCGCGTCGTGCGCAAGAGCGCATCGTGCGCTGGCAGGCAAATATATTCAAGGCTAAAGCCCTACTTAGTTTGTTTGCAGGCTCCAGCCTGAAGGCTGGAGTTAAGCCCATGAAAAAAACTAAAATATTGCTCCTGATTTTTTTGGGCATTATTGCGCTGCCGGTTTTATTGATAGCCACGCCCAATAGCCTTGGTGAAAGAATAGGTGAAAGAATAAAGGAGGAGGCCAGGGCGCAAGGCTATCTGGAATACACGCCATTACAGGCTAAAAAACTCGCTGAAACACGGTGTACACAATGCCATGAGGTTGACAGGATCGCCAAATACTGCAGCAGGTGCGGTCCGCCATTCATAGTGGTGATAACCCACATGAAGAGATTGATGAAGCAGTTCATGGAGCGCGAGCCTGGCAAGAAGATCACCGGCCTTACGAAGCCGCAGGAACTTGCCGTGGTCCAGGCATGGAACGCCATGGTGGGCAACTGGGAAGCGGACTTCAGGAGGGAAGACATGGAGGCCATGATAGGAAAGGAAAATACGCATCTGCTGGCCTTGCTCGACACCCCCATCGGGCAAAGGGAGATAGAGCGCGGCTTGAAGGAGGCCGGGATCCGTTTGAAGGGGGCGTATGTGGAAGAGATGAAACACTGACGTGCCATGAAAAAAAACAATCTAAAAGCGAAACCATCAGCGCCAAGGCTTTCAAGGACCCATAAGCCGGAGGGCATTGATCTGGCGGAATGGCAGAGGGCGCTCAGAAAGCAGTATGGGGTCCAGATAAATTATACGCTTAAAAACACCGGCGTCCACCCGATTTTTTCCGAATTCCTGGCCGCCAATCCGGACACAGGCAAAAGTTACAAAATCGCCATCCGGGGAGAGAGGCCGGGAGAAAACTACTGTTCCTGTCCCGATTTCGCCATTAACAATCTCGGCACCTGCAAGCATATTGAGTTCACGCTTTCGCGGCTTCTGCGAAAACGGGGGGCCAGGAGAGCGTTGCTGGAGGGCTTCTCTCCCCCGTACTCCGAAGTCTATCTGAGTTACGGCATGAAGCGGGAGGCGCGGTTCAAGGCCGGGAAGGACGCCCCCAGGGAACTTCTTGATCTCGCGGACAAGTTCTTCGATCGTGACGGCGCGTTGCGGGAAGACCACATCCTCGATTTCCACCGGTTTCTCGAAAATCTTCCAAGGAACACTGGCCATGAGGTGAGATGTTATGACGATGTGATGGGCTACATCGCCGAACACCAGGATGAGGCCCACAGGCGGAAGCTTGTAAGGGACAGCCTGGGACATGGCATCGAGAGTCCGATCCTCGACAAAGTCCTGAAAACTGAGCTTTACCCCTACCAGAAAGAGGGGGCCATGTTCGCCGTCAATGCCGGGAGATGTCTCCTCGGCGACGATATGGGGCTTGGAAAAACCATCCAGGCCCTGGCCGCTTCGGAGCTCATGGCGGAGCTATTTCAAATCCAAAAAGTCCTGATTGTCTCTCCCACCTCCCTTAAGTACCAGTGGAAGGATGAGATACAAAGGTTCACGGGAAGGACCGTGGAGGTGATAGAAGGACTAAACCATCGGCGCCGGTCCCTTTATACCAGCGAATCCTTTTACAAGCTGGTCAACTATGAATTGGTCCGGAGGGATATCGATCTGATCAACGAATGGGCACCAGATCTGATCATCCTCGACGAGGCCCAAAGGATCAAGAACTGGGAAACCCGCACGGCGAAGTCCGTTAAACAGCTCGCATCGCCTTATGCCATGGTTCTTACCGGCACCCCCATTGAAAACCGCATCGAAGATCTCCATTCCCTGATGGAATTCGTGGACCGGCGCCGCCTGGGTCCCCTCTACCGGTTTGTCCATGACCACAGGATGATGGATGAGGCCGGAAAAGTGGTGGGGTACAAGGACCTCCAATCCATACGGGCGTCCCTTAAAGGCGTGCTGATCCGGAGACGCAAGGGCGATGTGCTGAAGCAGCTCCCGGGGCGGATAGACAAGAACTTCTTTGTTCCCATGACCAACGAGCAGAGGATCATCCATGACGAGAATTGCGATATCGTCACGCGGCTGGCGGCCAAGTGGCGCAGGTATAAATTCCTGTGCGAGGCGGACCAGCGGAGACTCCAGATCGCCTTGAATTTCATGCGGATGGCGTCGGACAACACCTATCTTGTCGACCGGAAGACGGTCCACGGCCCGAAGCTGGAAGAGTTGGACATCGTGTTGAAGGAGACGGTGGTCGAGGGGGGCCAAAAGGTCGTGATCTTCAGCCAATGGCTCCGCATGACCGAACTGGTGGAACGGGTCCTGGCCGCCAACAATATCGGCTACGCGCATTTGAATGGAAGCATCCCGTCGAGGGAGAGAAAGGACCTGATGGCCCGATTCAGGGAAGACCCGGATTGTAAGGTTTTTCTTTCCACCGACGCTGGCGGCGTGGGCCTGAACCTCCAAAGCGCCTCCACAGTCATCAACATGGACATACCGTGGAATCCCGCCATACTGGAACAGCGCATAGGCCGGGCCCACAGGCTTGGACAAAAAAGGACCGTGCAGGTCATAAATTTCATCACCTCCTCTTCCATTGAAGAGAGGATCCTGCACCTTTTGAAATTCAAGAAATCGGTCTTCGCGGGAAGCCTGGACGAGGACGGAGAAGACGTGGTCATGGCCGGGGAGTCACAGCTTGCCAAACTCATGAAAGGCGTGGAAGCCATGACCCAGGACCTTGAAAGACCCGATCCGGAAACGGAAAGGCAAGAAAAGTTTGAGGCGGAACAGGACGCGAAGGCCGTAGAAACAGGCGATAAGGCTATTCAGGGCGAGCAGATGGGCGGGGAGCCCGAAGGGTCCCAGCCCAGAGTATCGGGAAAGAAGCCGGAGTCCCTGGAAGACCTTTTCCTGGCGGGCGCCAGGTTGTTGTCCGATTTGGGAAGGGCCATGTCCGGGGATGGCGCGACCCTGAAGGCGTCCGTTGAAAGCTTGGTACGGCGGGATGAGAAGGACGGAAAGGACTATCTGCGAATACCTTTGCCGGAGGCGGACATCGTCAAAAATCTTTTCTCCTCCCTCGGTGATCTGGTGGCCGACGCCATGCAGGGGAAGAAGAGGGGATAGTAAATGAGAATTTCACAGGAACAAATAGATTGCTTGAAAAATAAAATCAAGGCTGTTTTGCCGGATGCGGTGGTTTATCTTTTCGGTTCACGGACGGACGACAATAAGAAGGGTGGAGACATAGATATCATGGTTCTGTCTGAAAAAAAAATACGGTGGAAGGAAAAAGCCATGATACGATGGCATTATTTTGAAAAATTCGGCGAGCAGAAACTGGATATAATATCATCTACCTTTAAAGACGAGGACGCTTTTAAACAGATGGTGTTAAGAGAAGGGATAAGGCTATGACATCTGAAGCCTTAATGATAAAAGAACTGAAAGAAGATTTTAACAGATTGGACCGCGCTGTCAGGGTTTTAAAATATTCATTGCAGCAATGCCTGAAAATAGGGATAAAGATAGATTACTCATTAGAAGAACTGGACAGATTTGAAAGCCTTACTTCCAGGTTTGCCAGGACAAGCGATATTTATACACAGAAAATAATGAAAGGGATAATACTGATATTAAGGGAAGATTCCAACACTTTCATAGATAGAGCTAATTTGTTTGAAAAGCTGGAGATATGCGGCGCGGAAGATTTAAAATTGATAAGGGACTTAAGAAATGAAATATCCCATGAATATAAAATAGACGATATCACTGAAATATTTGAATCCGTGATTGAATATACCCATAAGCTTATGGAAATCATCGAAAGGACAGAGGTGTTTGCTAAAAATAAATGCTTGATATAGAATTCATCGTTTGACATGATTTGCTTCTTAAGTTTAAAATCAATCCATGTTAAAGTTGAATATCCATGAGGATAAAACCCATCTATACAAGTATGTAAACCGCCTTGCCGAAAACGATTTCATGGGCTCAAAATAGCTTTTTGGTCCTCTCCCAAGGGACATCGAACTCTCTTTTTATGGAAAATCATGAAGCTTATTTTGGATACCTGCGCCTTTCTTTGGGTTTTAAGCGACCCTCTTAAACTTTTCGAAAAAGCCAGGAATTTTTTTTCAGACCCAGCAAACACCCCCATCGAACAAAGGAAAATAGAGCGCGGCCTGAAGGAGGCCGGGATCCGTTTGAAGGGGGCGTATGTGGAAGATATGGGTGTCGGATCAAAGTAAATACAAAATTGGCGTGTTTTATGGATAGTGGTTTCCTTGGCTGCAGGAGGGAAATCTGATAAAACAATAGAAAGGTATTTTCTTGAATAATAGATTTATCTCGTATCGGGACTTTAAAATATTTTCACTGGCCAATATTTATTTTTTTTTGTTTCTTATTTTTGGGTTTGTTTTATATGGTTGCTCAGAGACCGTTGCTCCAAATGTTATTTTAATTACAGTTGATACTTTGAGACCGGATCATTTGAGTTGCTATGGATATCCTCGCCGTACAAGTCCTAATATTGATAAAATCGCATCCCAAGGCATTCTCTTTGAAAATGTAGTAGCCCAATCTAGTTGGACCCTGCCATCCGTTGCCTCCATTCTTACATCAAGGTTTCCTGGAGAGCTGAGAATGGTAAATTCCTTCTCAAAATTTAGAGATGAATCATTAAGGATAGCCACAATTTTGCAAGAAAGAGAATTTTATACAGCGGCATTTATTTCCGGTGGCTTAATCTCTGCTTCAAGAGGATTTGACAAAGGATTTAACACATTTACGGACATAGTAGGCAGGGCAGAGGTTATTAATTCACACGTTTTTAAGTGGTTGAATCAAAAAAGGGATAAACCGTTTTTTTTGTGGGTTCATTATTTTGACGTTCACTCTGATTACGATGCCCCTCCACCATTTGACAAACGATTCGATGAAACCTTTTCTGATCTAAAAATTGGCAGGACTGATTATTTGCTAAATGTTATAAAAAATGGATTGAAATTGCCTCCAGCAGAAATTTCAAAAATAAAATTACTTTATGACAGGGAAATCCTCTATACTGACCATCATATTGGAAAATTATTAGAAAGACTTAGAAAAAAACAAGTATTGGATAATTCTATTTTAATAATAGGCGCTGACCATGGCGAAGAGTTTATGGAGCATAGCAAGATGGGCCATTCTTTTACCCTATATGACGAAGTGGTAAAAGTGCCTCTAATAATAAGATATCCAGCTAAGCTTTCTAAAAGCAAAAAAATTTCGCAACAAGTCCAAAATTTAGATATACTGCCTACTATTTTAGATCTAATATCAGTTGACTTCATAGATTTCCAATTCAGGGGAAGAAGTCTTTTGCCATTGATTGAAGGAAAACTGGAAATGGATCAGTTCGCATTTTCTGAAACTCAGCCATTAGGGGAGTGGCTTAAAGATAGAGAAGAATGGCCAAATAATATATTTAAGTCATTATATATGATTAGAACAAACAAAAATAAGTTGATTTTTGATGAGAAAAACAAATCTTGGGAATTTTTCGATTTAGCGGCGGACTCTGGAGAAAAATTTAACAAGTATTCTGAAAGTATTACCCAGGATAATGATTTCAAAAAAGCATTATTGGCTTGGAAAAAATCCTTGCAAGTGAAATTTTTAGTAAATGAAGAAATTGAAAAAAAGCAGAGTGAAATTGAAAAATTAAGGTCTTTGGGATACATAAACTAAATATATGCGAGAATCAACCACATTAATTTTTTGGCAGCGTGAAAAACATGTTTGACCAGCGGTTATTATCGACTTTAAAAAAAATAATCCCACAATTTATTCAAAAAAGGATAGATCCTTTTGAAGCATTAGGAAATTCATTTTTAAAAAAGGCAAACGAAGAAACTTCTCCTGATGCTTTGGTACTAGACGCTGGAGCCGGAGAATGCGAGCATAAAGCCTTTTTCAACGGCAAAAAGTATATCTCAATAGACTTTGCCGAGGGCGACGCCTCTTATAATTACAGAAATCTGAGCATAATAGGGGATTTGCATAAATTGCCCTTTAAAGACAATATTTTTGAAATTGCCATAAATATTGTTGTCCTGGAGCATTTGAGGGAACCGAAAGATGCCTTAAAGGAACTGTACAGAGTTATAAAACCAGGGGGACTGCTTTATATAAAAGTGCCTTTTTGTTGGGAAGAACATCAATATCCTTATGATTTTTTCAGGTTCACATCCTTTGGCCTTCGCTACCTTTTAGAGGCATCCAAATTTGAAGTTATTTCCTTGGAGCCAATTGGAGGATTTTTTTGGCTCCTTGGTAGAAGGCTGATGGGTGTTTTGCAATTTTTTCAGGAAGGATGGAAATATATATTTTTTTTACTTTTAGCGCCAATTTTTGGACTATTTCTTCCTATCGCATGTTATTACCTTGACCATTTTGATAAAGAACGCAATTACACCATGGGATATCTTTGTATAGCGCAGAGACCGGAAAAATATGGGGAGTTGAGCAAGGAATGAAAAAAATATTATTTATGAGACCCCAGGCACCAGGACCACGCTTTACGCCGTTTGGGATTTTGTACCTAACCGCATATATCAAAAAAAATGAATATCCCGCTGAAATCAATCTTCTTGATCTTAGAGGCCGATCATTAACGCGGCAGCAAATTTCCTGCGAAGTTGAAAACTTCAAACCTGACTTAATCGGAATTTCTTCACTGAGCACGGAATCTTTACCCACCCATGAACTGGTTGGGATTTGCAAGCAGGTTTTGCCAAATACCCCAGTTGTAATAGGGGGACCTTATGCCTCGGCCGAATGGCAATATGTGCTCGAAGATACCCAAGTGGATTACTCTATAGTGGGGGAAGGAGAAAAAAACTTCTTGGAATTCCTGAAATACATGGGAGACGGGCGTAATCCTGAAGGCCTGGATGGGGTGGCATCGCGGGATGACTCCGGCAAGGCCATGTTAAGCGCTTCACGCACCTTCATTACCAACTTGGATGAAATTCCTTTTCCTGCATATGAATTGATAAACATTGAAGAATATTCTTGCAAGGCTAATTCCCATCTTCCTGCTTTCGATGTTAATAAACGTTTTACCCAAATGTTTACCTCGCGTGGATGCCCTTATCTTTGCAGCTTTTGCCATAACATTTTTGGCAAAAAAATTCGATATCGTAGTATAAGCAACGTCATGCAGGAAATGGACTGGTTGGTTAATAAATACGGAATTGAAGAAATACACTTTGAGGATGATTCATTCAATATGGATTTGGAGCACGCAAAAAATATTTGCAGTGAAATTATCAAAAAAAATTATAAATTAAGATTTGCGTTCCCTAATGGAATCAGGGCTGATCATGTTGATGAGGAACTGGTTGATCTGTTTTGCCGGATGGGTGTGTATAGCGTGGGGTATGGAATAGAGTCCGCGAGTAAGGCAATTAGAAAAAGAATCAAGAAGGCGCTAAACTTAGATAAACTGAACAAGGCCATTAGCCTTACAGCAAGGCGAGGCATTGTTGTTTCAGGATTTCTCATGGTCGGATTTCCGAATGAAACGGAGAAAGAGATAGAGGAAACCATACTTTTTGCCTGCAAATCCAAGCTTCATATAGCCATCTTTAGTCGCGTTATACCTTTTCCCGGCACGGAACTTTACAATGAGGTACTCCGGCTTGGCTTTCATTACAACAGGGAATTATTCAATAAAATAATGTTTGAAAAGGCGGCAATCAATTTTTCAGAACTCTCGAATGAGCAGTTGGAAGCGAAAATTCGATCCGCCATGCGTAGATTCTATTTAAACCCATTTAGATTGCTTAGAATTTTTCTTGTTTATCCTGGAAAGATAGGGCTTTTTTCTGAAGGACTAAGGGTAATTAAAGAAAAATTGCTTGGTTTGCACTCAAGCACAAATAATCATGGCTGTAAATAAACAAAAAGATAGTTTCAAAGGACACATCATTTGGGACAGTATAATATTGTTAAGGGGCAAGATTTTGAACTATGGCAGAAAGATATGGCCTTTTGCGCTCCAGGAGGGAAAACCCCTGTAATAGGTTGGGATTATCCTGAATACTATTTGGCTCAAGTAACCTTTAAGGCGGAAGAAGTGGAAAGAAATCCCAAAGCTCCACGATGGGAAAAGGCACAAAAGGCTGAAATCAATTTTTGGAGGAAATGGAGAAAAAATATTCTTTATAAAAATATAACCCCAGATACCGATTGGGCTGAGGTTTTGAAAAGGACCGGTGGGCCCCTACCCGCTGGCAAAGTACTGGATATTGGTTGCGGCCCTATATCGGTTTTAAATTTCTTTCGAGGAGATGGCATGCGACCCATCGGCATAGATCCTCTGGCGGAATTATATGCTCGTGAACAAATAGTGGAATGGAAAAAAGGGTGGGAACCAATAACCATGGTTAGTCTCTCCGCGGAAAAGCTCCCTTTTGCCAACGAATATATGGACCACTTGATTTGTTTTAACGTATTGGACCATGTTGCGGATGCGGTTGCTATGCTGAAGGAAATGTTACGAGTATTAAGGCCTGGTGGAACAATAAGAATTTACATTCATACCTTTTCACGTTGGCTTAAAAAACTCCTTTTTTTTGATTCTCCACATCTTTCCCATTGGGAGCATATAGAATTTTCAAAACTTTTAGAGTCTTCAGGTTTAGAAATTATACAGGAAAATATAGAGTCGGCATTATTTTTTGAATTGCCTTCAGGCTTTTATGCTACCTTAAGATATTTCTCATACTGGATAGCTTCTAAGGCAGTTAAAACTAGTTATTTTCTTTTGAAGAAACCCAATGGGTAAAAAATATACTGATATGAATCAAAAAGTAAAAAAAGATTTTTTTTTCTTATTGCTGGTAATATTATTTACCACATTGCCATTTTTAAACAAGCCATTTAATATTGATGATGCCCAATATTTTGAAATTGCCAGTTGGATTGATATAAACCCTTTCAATGTTGCAAAACATGATTTTGGTTGGCTGGGGCAGCAAATTAAAGGCGGGCTTATTTATGAAACTAGCCATCCTATTTTATTCTTTTATTTTTTGAACGTTATTTCCAAAATTGGGCATGCCAATAGCGAGGCGATATACCATCTTATCTATATTTTTTTCCCCATTTTAATAGCAGTATCATTTTATTTTATTGCAGCTAAATTTATTGAAAAACCTCTATATGCGGTTTTGCTACTTCTCGCAATGCCAGGGTATTTGGCATGTTCTCACACTATAATGGCTGATTCCCCCACGTTATCTTTTTGGCTATCAGCTGTTTGCTTATATATTTATGGATTAGATGGCCGGAAAAAATGCTTATACTTGACAATGGTCCCAGTTTTTTTTGCTTTGGGCTTTTCATATCAATCCCTTAGTTTAATCCCGCTATTATTGTTTTGGGCGTTGATCAAGCGCCAAATCTCGTGGAAAACTTTGTTGCCTGTCATAATTCCTGCCGGGATTTTTTTTGGGTACTTGGCCATTATTTATAAGATGCACGGGGTTTTCCCTTTTTTCGCCAACATACGCGATTACAATATTAAAAATCTGATCTTGTCTCCCAATTATAGCCAGACACTCGGCCTTAAGACCATTTATATTTTTAGTTCCGTTGGGTCAATGCTTTTAATTCCTTCCATTTTGTTTCTTTCCATGGAGTTAAAAGCTTCAAAAGGCAAGCTGATTATTTTGGGGGGAGTTATTTTTTGTTTTTTAATTTCCTTGGAATTTATAAGTGATTATTCCTTTTTTTACAAATTCCTTTTTTCCATTTATTTTATCTCAGGATTTTTTATTATTGTTAAGTCTTTTTCGGGGCTTAAAAAAAATTTAAAAATTTATGGCAAAAATATGGATGCAATGGCCCCTTTTTTTTCAGTATGGTGTTTGGGGATAATTTTTTACAATATTTTTATAATGCCAATGGGCGCGATTCGTTTCTTGCTCCCACTCTTTCCTCCTTTGATTTTGTTGTTTTTAAAAAAATTTGAAATAGATACAAAATGGAGGCACCAAAAAAAAATTTTGGTCGTCTTTTTTGCCCAAATGGCATTTTCCCTATCGGTTGCCAGAGCCGATTACGAGTTTGCCTCCATATACAAAGACTTTAGCAAAACCATACCGACATTGGTATCCGAAAAAGACCACGATATTTATTTTTCCGGAGAATGGGGATTTCGCTATTACATGAAAAAGGAGGGCTATATTTATTTTTTAAACGAACATCATTCCCCAAAGACGGGTGATTTTATTATTCAACCTACTCTGGCGTATTTTGAACAAAGGCCAGAGAGTGTGGCTTCAAGGTTGAAACTTATAAAAACCAAGGATTATAAAGGAGATATCCCATTACGCTTGTTTAATTTTGAGGCCAAAGGAGGATTTTGGTCGCATGACCATGGTTTGCTGCCTATTTCCATTGGAAATAATATAATTGAGTCGTTTAAAATATACCAAGTATCGTAGCCATATTTAAAAAAATGGGCGATTTAACATTTTGCCCCTTAGTGAGTGAAAAAATGTATAGAGATAACCGGATTACCGTAATTGTTCCATGCCTGAACGAAGAAGATGCCATTGGCAAAGTAATAGAGAGCATTCCAAAGCTTGTGGACGAAATCATTATTGTTGATAATGGCTCGGAAGACAGGACAGCAAAAATTGCCGAAGAATTGGGCGCCAAGGTCATCCATGAGCCAAACAGGGGATATGGAAGGGCTTATAAGGCAGGATTCAAGAACGCGGTTGGAGACATTATAATTACCCTTGATGGCGACCATTCCTACCCCGCGCAGGATATTCATCTTTTGATTGACTTTTTATTGAAAAAAAACGCTGATTTTCTTTCCGCCTCGCGCTTCCCATTAAAAAACAAAGAAAGCATGTCTTTTAAACATTATGTTGGAAATAAGATGCTTTCTTTTACCATGTGTCTATTGTTTCATGTTTGGATAGAGGATTCGCAGAGCGGTATGTGGGTTTTCAAGAAAAATATTCTGGATAAAATGAAACTGAGAAGCAATGGCATGGCCTTTTCCGAGGAAATCAAGATTGAGGCCCTGATTAGAAAGGACGTAAAATTCATCGAAAAACACATCTCCTACTCCAACCGGGTCGGAGAAAAAAAATTGCAGCCCTACAGGGATGGCATGAAGAATATCCTGTTCCTGTTTAAAAAGAGATTCTTCGGATGACCCCTGGCGCCAGGAACAACAACCCGTTGATTTCCGTTGTCATTCCCAATTGGAATGGAAAGAAATTCCTCCCAGCCTGCCTGGACTCCCTTAAACGCCAGTCCTACCCGAACCTTGATGTCATAGTGGTAGACAACGGGTCCACCGACGGTTCTGTTCAGTATTTAAAGGAAAACTATCCCGGTTTTGTTAAGATAGTCGAGCTTCAGGAAAACCATGGGTTCGACAGGGCTGTCAACGAGGGGATCAAGGTTTCCAAAGGCGCTTATATCGCCACTTTGAACAACGATACCGAGACCCATGAGGATTGGATAAGGGAACTGGCCAAGGGTTTCGATCATGGCGACAGGGTGGGAATGTGCGCGTCCAAGATTTTGTTTTACTTTAACAGGGACATCATCGATAAGACAGGCCACGTCATGTACCTAGACGGGCTCAACAAGGGAAGAGGGGCCATGCAAAAAGACAACGGTAAGTTCGAGGTTTGCGAGGAGGTTTTTTTCCCTGACGGATGCGCGGCTTTGTATAAGCGGGAATTATTCGACGAGGTGGGGCTTTTTGATGAGCGTTTTTTCGCGTATGGAGACGATGCGGAATTGGGATTCCGGGCAAGACTTTTCGGCTGGAAGTGTGTTTATATGCCGTCCGCCGTTGTGTACCATATCCACTCGGGAACGACAAGCCCCTATTCCAAATTGAAGGTTTTTCTGGTGGAAAGGAATAGGTTTTGGCTGGCCCTGAAGTTGTTTCCCTTGCCTTTCCTTTTGGCCACGCCGTTTTACACTGCCCTTCGATTTTACTGGCATTCCTACAGCGCCTTTTTCCAAAAGGGCTCCGCTGGACGCTTCAGAAAGGAATTTTCATCAGTGGAATTGGTCCTGGTCCTCATGAAGTCCTATCTGTCGGGCCTGAAAGGGCTGCCTTATATCCTGGGGAAGAGAAGGGAAATCCTAAGGAAAAAAGCCGTGAACAACCGGCAAATAAAGGAATGGTTTTCCAGATTCGGCATCAGCGCGAAAGACATAGCCTTAATCGATTAACATATCGCTTGCAATTCTAACTAGGGGAAAACAGGTGGCGCTTCTTTCATCCCAACCCGGCAGGGGCGAATCCCCTTTCATGTCACGATACGCCGTGCAATTTTTCAGGAACGTTTTTTTCAAGGGAAAACTTCGCTTCCTTATATTTTTCGCCACATCCCGTTGCAATTGCCTCTGCGAAACCTGTTTTTACTGGAAGGAGCTAAATCGAAACAATGACCTTGCCTTGGAGGAGATCGAAAAGGTATCCGCCTCGCTCGGTGAAGTCGACACCTTGTTGCTCTCCGGCGGCGAGCCCTTCCTGAGGCAGGACCTTTTTGAGGTATGCCGGCTGTTTATTGAAAAAAATAAAATATCCGTTCTCTCCATACCCACCAACGGCCTCCTCACGGACCGCATTGTGGAATTTTCCGAAAAAATCATGGACAAGTACCCACGGCTCAAGCTGTCCATTAACCCCTCGCTGGATGGATTCAGGGAAACGCACGACAGGGTCCGGGGCGTCCCTGGAGCTTTTGATAATGTTGCCAGGACCATGTCGAGGCTCTTGAAAATAGGGCGCGGGAGAGAGAATCTTATTATCGCGGCCAACACTGTGATAACACGGAAAAATCTACCGGAGCTTGAAGGCCTGATGGATTTTGTTTTTAAAAATTTTGACGTAACCTATCACGATTTTGAGCTTTTGAGGGGGGATTATAAAAACCAGGGCCTCTCGCTCCCCTCACTGGAGGAAATAAAATCCATCCACGGAAAAATCATCCGCAACAGAAGAAAGTATCTGGCCAGGAAAAACTCCGGATTTTTCGAAAACTTTGCCGTTACAGGAGTCTTGGCCTTGACCCAGGCCGTCAAGGAAGGCCATCTATGCAAAAAAGGCCCATTTTTTTCCTGCTCAGCAGGCGGGAATATAGGGGTGATCGACGCCAATGGCGATGTAAGACTTTGCGAACTGATGGCCCCCATTGGAAATCTGAGGGAATGCGGGCATGATTTCTATTCTGCCTGGAAATCACCCAAGGCCCAGGAACAGAGAAGGCACATCATTGAAAAAAGATGCGGCTGCACACACGTTTGTTTTATCAACATGACGCTTGCCCGATATCTAAGAACTATATTTTATTTAATTTATTACTATAATAAACGCAAAAAATAAAAAATGGAAAAGACGGACATTAGCGTCATTATTCCGACCTTCAACAGGCCGGAGTTGCTTGAAAAGACGCTTTCTCTTTATAACGCCCAAACCTGCAATAACTATGAAGTTATAGTTGTCGACGATGGCAGCCCGGAAGATACCGAGGCCGTGGTGAAACTCCTGCAAGGAG
This sequence comes from Nitrospinota bacterium, assembly GCA_016212295.1. GTDB lineage: Bacteria > Nitrospinota > Nitrospinia > JACRGO01 > JACRGO01 > JACRGO01. The sequence continues at coordinate 27,641 of JACRGO010000166.1, forward strand.
AGGTTTTATATCGGTTGAAATATCTGCGACAGGAAAAATCAGGCCCTGCGGCGGCGCGGAACAAAGGCATAAAAATCGCCGAAGGGGACATTTTATTGTTCACTGGTGACGACATCTTTCCCAAGGCGAATCTCCTGGAACGGCATCTGGCCGCCATCCGCAAGCATCCCGCCTTTGCCGTGCTAGGCCGCGTGGAATGGAGCGAGGACGGCAATGTCACGGATTTCATGCGGCATATCGCGCCGGACGGCTTTCAGTTCCGCTACGGAGGCATCAAGGACAAAATGAACTGCGGGTTCCGCCATTTTTACACCTCCAATATCTCCTTGTCGAAGACATGGTTTTTCGGGGACGCATTCGACGAAGACTTTCCCTTTGGGGCGCTGGAAGACACGGAATTGGCCTACCGCCTTGAAAAAAAGGGGTTGAAAATCCTATTGGAGGAACAAGCCGTTGGGTATCACCAGCATTTCACCACCCTTGAATCCTTCAAGCAAAGAATGAAACGGGTCGGGATATCGGCTGTTTTGCTGCTTGAAAAGCATCCTGAATTGACACATATCTTCTTGCCAGTTGATTTCAGGATTGTAAAAATAGTGGCCCTCAGCCTAAGAGTGGCGCCTATTTTCAAGAATATAAGGAAAGATTTTTTTTGGCAGGCGCAGATCGTGAGATCCTATATTGAGGGGGTAGAGGAAGGCATGAAGAGAAAACGGGACACTTTATCCCATTTTTAGGCAGCGTTGCTGGCCTTGAAAATCAAACTATTTTATAACCAAATTTGCACCTGGAGTGCAATTGGTTTTTAATTTGAGACATTCGCGCCTTTGCCGGCCGGTTGAAATGTTTACGAATAAACCATTTAGAGATGGCCGATTTGAAAAAAATAAAAATAGCGGGGTATCCACTTAATGCAAGTTAATACTATATATTGTATTCGGTTGTTATCTATTGATACCATCTATTGTAGATATTTTGGCCTTACTTGCTCTAAGTGGATACCCCGCTAAAAATATAAAAAAAATAAATAAAAATGAAAACTTAAAATACACAGCAGGTGGGCAATGGATTATACTTTAGCCTTTTCTCACCCAAGAAAGCCCCGCGCGCTACCGGCTATTGCAACACTTGTGGATAACAAAGACCACGCGCGGTAAGCTACGTTCTTCGTATTGTGCCACAACACAAGGAGAACGACATGGCTTACACACGCGTGACCAAAGAAGAACGCAATCTCATGTACCGCTGGCATCAAGGCGCTATCAGTTTGCGAGAGATAGCCCGGCGCCTTGGCCGGGCAGTCAGCAGCATTTGCCGGGAGTTTGCGCGCAACAAGGGGCAGCGCGGCTATCGGCCTAAACAGG
>JACRGO010000167.1 GCA_016212295.1 Nitrospinota bacterium
CGGCGTTGACCCTTCGGTTCCTCCGCACTGTTTCGCTTCGCCGCCGAAGGCGGCTTGCGAACCAGGCGTTCGAAACCGGCCGCCAACCGGGCTTCAAGCCTGCGGCTTGCCGCCCTATTGGCGGCGGCTCAACGCCGCATTGGGCCGACCAAATCAGGACAACCGGGCACACCAAGAGTAAAATGCCCCAATCACAGCAAAAGGAGTATTCACCATGTCAGCGATACTAGCCGAGTTAGAGCAACAAGCATGTTCACTTTTGCCTGAGGAGCGGGCACATCTTGCCGAGGTTCTTCTTGAGTCATTGCATGGCTCACCACTATCTGAAATCGAAACAGAGTGGGAACGAGAAATTGAAAAACGTGTCGCAGCTTTCGACAGAGGTGAGCTACAGACGTACCCGGCAGAGGATGTATTTGCTGAAGCAAGGCGTATGACCCAGTGAAGCGAGCACGTTTTGTCGCAGAAGCTCGTCAAGAATTTCTTGCCGAGGTCGCTTATTACAACGAAGCACAATCTGGCTTAGGAACTCGCTTTACCAAAGCCGTCGAAGAAGCATCTGCCAGAGCGTTGGCTTTCCCGTTATCAGGGACACCGTCAGCTTCAAACACGAGGCGCGTTTTTCTCAAAGGTTTTCCTTTCTCGCTTTTCTACCGACAAGAGGGTGAAGGCATTGTCATTTTTGCAACCTCACATAATTCCCGTAAACCCCGTTATTGGGTCGGTCGCACACATGGCCGCTAACCCGGCGTTCAACTCGGACGCTTCGCCGAAAAGCGCGGCTCCGCGCCGCTTACCTGCGCGTTACACGTCAAAATAATATTTGATAGGAATTTGCTTTTGGGGGCTTTGAAGCCATCAAAAGCCCAGAAAAAACCTCGCTGCCGGATGAAAATGAAAAAAAGCGAAGTGATTTTCCTCCACCTTGAATAAACGGCAGGGCCGCTTCGCGTCAGTTTCTCCCGCCGCCATCTTTTAAAAGCCTGGCTGTGTCAATGACATAATATCTGTCGAACCTGTATTGGGCCAGTCGGTCCAAATTCTCCCTCAGAAAAAATTTCTTTTCCCCCGCCGCCTGTTTTTTTATAAAATCGTTATAAGGATCAATGTAAAACCTGTCCCGGTTCAGATATCGAAAGAGCTTAGAGTCTACTATGATGTAATCAACGCCGTATTTTTTAACGAACCCGGCTATATCCTCCACCCGGTCGCTGTAATAGGCGAAGAAAAAATCCTCGGTCCTTTCCCTGATCATCTCGTGATATTTGGTGAACCATGGCGAGGCCAATTCAAAATTAAACAGGACCTTGCGCGCGGAAAAAAGCGGAATGCCGTCCGCAAGATAAGGAGGGGCGGCTATGAGGGAATCCTTTGGCAGGGTCTTGAGGTATTCATATAACGGCGCCTCATCACCGTAATCGCGCATCCCGGCCGCTGGTTTGATGGCGTCTCCATGAAAATAGTGGGAGACGCCGATCAGGAGGACCAGGGAGAGGATTTTTCCCCAGAGGCTTGGGATACGTTCCACGATCCTGCCGAAACCCAGGCTGATGACGAAAAAAACCGCCATGGGAAAAGTGTACCGGAAGTATTTGTAGGGGAAATAAAGGTGGAGGAGAAAATAGTATGCCAGCTCGTATAACAGCAATCCGCTTACGATAAACAGCCAGAATTCCATGGGGATTTTCAGCGACTCGCGTCCCAGGAAAAAGAAAATCACCAGGAAGGACAAAATGATGAACGGCTCGTTCAGCGCGCCAATTGCCTTTTTATAAACCGGAACGCGGGGAAGGATTTCGTTTCTGCCGTTTTTGTACGCGCCGGAATTTCGGACCGTTTCCTCATAGGTCAACAGCCGCCCATACCGTTGGTCCGGCAAGGCATACTTAGGCAGGATAAAGCAGGCGGAAATAATCATCGGCGCAAGGAAGTGGAGGATGATTTTTTTAGGCTCGACGTTGATTCGAGCGATGGTAGTCCTTAAAACTGCCCAGAGAAAGTAAGCAACGGCGCAGATCAGGAAGGCGACGGGATAAAACAAGGACAGGAGCGGAATCAACCAGATAAGGTGTTTTGTTTGCCGGGCCGTCAAAAAATAAAGAAAAAGAACCAATCCAGGATAGGCGAATATCCTGGAATAGCCGCAATTAAAATATTCCAAATGGCCCGGATAGCAGATAAAGGTAAAGGCGAGGATGAATCCGCACCAGGGGCCATGAATGGCCCTGCCCATTTTATATAGCGCCGCCCCGGCAACGGCATAAAAAAGGATAGGGATAATTTTGGCAAGTAGAAAGGGGTTGACGAAATAAGCGGCCAGGGTGTAGAGGTATTTGGTCCCTGTGGCCTCATAAAATACGGCGTAATCCGTAAGCAGATCATCCTTGAGGAGTTCAGGGTCCAGCAGCCGGTGAAACCAGAAGATATTAGCCCTGTCGTCATCGGTCCGGATGTATTCGCTTTGGAAGGCCGGGTAATTGGAGTAGATGGCGGTCCCCAGGCTCAGCGCCAGGACAAGGGCATAGAGCGCCTTGTGGACCAAGAGCGTTTTCCCGTCTGAAATTTTTTCCACCCCTTCTTTTATCATTCCCGCGCGTTAAGGCTTTTTATCAACGCAAAGGTAATTCTGGAATGTAAAAAGAAATTCCTGTTTAACAGGCCGGAAAATTCCATTGCGTCCCGCCATTCCATTTTTTTTAGAAAATTCATGCAAAGGTAAGTGACGCATGTATTCGGCCTTTTACCGGCCGGCAAGATACACCCGGTATCGGAAAAATAATCGCAGTTTTCCTGAGAGGCATGGGGGGCTTTTTGAAGGATATACTCCCTTGCCTCGGCCAGGGAAATGAAAAGCCTGCCTATTTCGTTCTTCGACCCCGAGCCTTCCTTCAAGGGAAGTCCGTATAAAAAGCAGTCGTTGAAATCGAACCTGTTGGCCTTGGTGTCGCAACAATGGCTTTTACAAGCGGCGCATGCGCTGTATTTGCGGAATAGACTGGAAAATTGGTCTTGCAGCAAGGCATTTTGTTTTTCCAGGCATGGATCGGAATTCAATGCCAAATCCTTGGAGCCTTTCGACAGCCGGTTTATGATTTCCATTCTGAATAAGCGAACGCAATGGAACAAATACATCTTCAAGACGATATATGCCTTGTAACTCATTGAACCGCGCGCTCCGTGGAGGCCGTTTTCACTTTTCTGATCATTCCCTGGGCAACGATGTTTCCCGTCAATATCCAGGTCCAAAGGCTCACCCCTCGGAAAACGAATGCTATGATCACCGCGGCCTCCATGGGAATATTGAAGTGGACCTGAAACCCTACAAGGGACGCCTCCGTGACAGCCAATCCCTTGGGGACCATGGACAAAGTTCCCAGGAATGAACTAAAAGCCACTGTAAACACACTTTCAAAAAAGGAGAGGGAATAACCGAAGGCCCTGGATATAAAAAATAAAATCATCCCCATGAAAAACCAGGAAAGGGTTTTGAATGGGACGAGGAAAAGCCAGTAGCCGGCCTTTGTCAGCGTACTGATTGCCCCTTGCAGATCGGTGATTCCAAAGAACATTTCAGGCGGGACAAAGCGGCGGGCGATTCGTTGGACCAGGGGCTGTAAATTTTTAAACCGAATGAGTCCAAGAAAAAAAAAGAGGATCAGGCAAGAGGAAGTGACCGCCAGCGCGGCTGCAAGCCAATAGCCAAAGATCGCCAGGCACATGGCGCCGATTAATGAGGCCGCGCAAAAATCCACGAAAAGGCTGTTCAGTTGGACCGCCGCCCCGTCGCGGATCGAGACGCCTTTAAGGACGCGAAGAAGGAACGTCCGGCTGAATTCCCCTATCTTGGCCGGGGCCAAATCCGTTGCGAAACCCGACAAAAAAATCATAAGAGAAAAGGACAAACCAGACTCAGGGCATACCCTGGTGAGAAAAAAATACCAGACCAAAAAATCCACGGCGATATCCAATATCCCGAAAAAGAAGGCCGGCATCAAATGGATTAAGTTGACACTCCCGGCAAGCGCCCACTTATTTCCGGCGTCCCTGGCTACTAATGCCAGGGTTATCGCCAAAAATATAAAAAGCGTGAGCCGGAGTAAACTGAAAATTCGTTCTGGAGATTTCATGGCGTGGCTCAATTGTAATAAAAACGAACTTACGCCCTTCGGGCGGAATTTAAAGAATTAACATCGAACATCGAATGTCGAAGTATGTCATGAGTCATGCGCTCATGACGCATGACATACTCCCTTCCATGCTTCGACGTACGATGTTCAGTGTTCGACGTTCTGTTTTCCTTCTTCAATATTTAGTCGTCGCCGGCTTCCTCATTCTGGCTCCTGAATTCTGGATTATAGTTTCTGAATTCCACATACTCTGCTAACCATGCACGGCTCGCTTCACCCTTGCCGCGATTTCCTCAATGTCCGATCTGGACAGTCCCGGATAGGAGGGGATATGGAGCGCCTCCCTTTCTGCCCTGGCCGCGTTGGGAAACTCTTCTCCGGTCCCATAAAGCGCGGAGCAGTCCCGCATGTAATACCTCTTGGTGTCCACGCCGGCCTTAAGCAGCCTCAAGGCCACATCCTCCATTCCCGGAACGAGTATAGTGAAGAGCAGATAATTTGGACGGTCCTCGGAGGAAACCGGCCTCTGGAACGAGACGGCGCCTTCCAACTCATTCATAAGCATGGCCGCGTTTTTAATTCGCTTATCGTTGATCTCTGTAAGGGACCTTAGCTGCTCCAGCCCTAAACCGGCCTGGAAATTGGTGTACTTCTCCAATCGGCCCCGCATGGTGATGTCCGACCCCACATAGCCCGCACCAACCACATCCTTGGGGCCTTTCATGAATGAGGCAATCCGCAGCAAGGGATAGACAAAAAGGGAGAAAAAAGGCGGATATGTAACCGATGCCTCAAAGCCGCTTTTCAGCAGCCGCTTAAAAATTTTGCCTGCCGTGGGACTATGCCCCTGATCGCGAAGTGACCTTATCCGTTGGCCGAGTTCCTTATCCGTTGTGGTGATCATGCCTCCGCCCAAGGTGTTGATGCACTTGGATGTCTCGAAGCTGAAATACGCCGCCCGCCCAAAGGCCCCGGTCTTGGTTTCGCCTGCCGAAGCCCCGCAGGAATGGGCGCAGTCCTCGATCACGTCCACATTGTTTTCCTTCGCTATCGGAAGGATTTTCCGGATGTCGCACGGCGCCCCGAACAAGTGGGTGGCGATAACGGCCTTTGTTTTTTTCGAAACAGCCTGCTTTAATTTTTCAGGATCCAGCCCCAGGGAAACCGGCTCGATGTCCACGAATTTCATGGGAATCCCCATGGACTTAATAATAAAAGGCACTATGGGATATGTGTACGCGGGCGCGATGACTTCCGAATCCTGGTCCAGCCGCAATCCTTCCAGAATGAATTTCAGGCCCGCCCTGCCGGAGGGGATGGCGATGGCGTCCCTTGCGCCTATGAATCCGGCGAAGGCCCTCTCGAATTCACCTATTTTCTCTCCGTCAATCAGACGGCCCTTAAGAAGGCCAAGGAAAAAATTCCGCCAACTATTCTGGGGGTGTAATATTTTTTGTCGTGGAAAGGCCATGTGTCGGATTTATCAATAAAATTGTTTTTTAGCTGTTTCGGAAAAAGACCGTTTTTTTGAGGCAGAGGGCCGCCGGACCATGTACCAAAAGGCCCGAAGGATGAGCGGAACGTCGCTGGCGGCCTGTCCGGCAAGATACAAAAGCCTTTGCCGGCAAAAAAGTTTGAAATAACGCCAGGAAAAATAATACTTATGGTAAATGCGGTTCCGAAGCTCGCGCAATCGCTGGTCCGGCACCTTGCTTAAATTCCGATGAATGGCGTTATAGGAGGAATAATCCTCCCAATCTTCCATATCTGCCTTCCCCTGGCCGAAGAAGGAAGTCCCTGGATAAGGCGTGCAGAAGTGGACCTGGATGGTGATTGCCTTGGCCTTAAGGGCCAGGTCCAATGTTTCCTCCACTTCCTCCTCTGTTTCCGTCGGGTTTCCTATCATGAAAAGAAGTCGCAGCATGAGGCCCTCCTCCTCCGCCTCGTGAATCGCCTTTTCCGATTTGGCGCGGGTGGTCCCTTTCCGCAACAGATCAAGAATCCTGTCGCTTCCGGATTCCACCCCTAAACTGAGGCCGACGCATCCGGCCCTCTTCATTCTCTTCATCAATGCCCTGTCCAGGAGGTCGACCCTGGTTTGGGCCACCCATTTCACGCCTACGTTCCGGCTTTCAATTTCATCGCACAGGGCAAACACATGCGCCCTGTCGAGCGTAAAGCAATCGTCTTCAATGGAGACGGCATTGACCCCGTGCTCGCGGGCCAATATCTGAAACTCGTCCGCCACCCTTTCAGGACTGAATTTCCGGAACGCTTTTCCAAGTGATTGCCTGTGGTCGTAGCCGCAAAAGGAGCATCGGTAAGGGCAGCCCCGCGTGGCAAGAACATGTCCCCACCTGACCGGACGGAAGAGAGGGACTGGAAAGGAAAATTTCCGGTAATATTTAAGATTGAACAGGCTGTAGTCTATATGGGGAAGCTGGTCAAGGTCCATAGTCAGGGGCCGCTCCTCGGTTTTCACGGGCCGGGATTTTTCAGCGTCCCAATAAACGAGTCCGGCCACTTCGCGCATGGATTTCCCCTCTTCCCATGCGTCGAGCAATTCCACGGAGGTTTCCTCGCATTCGCCCGCCATTCCAACGTCAAACAGCGACGGCTCCCGGAAAAGGACTTCCGGGAAATAGGTCGGGACAGTCCCGAAAATAATGGATTTAACGGGCAGGAGTTTTTTTATTTCGCGGCCAACTTGCAGAGTGATGGGGACCGCCCCGGCGCTAGAATCAAAAAAAACCACATCCGGGCGGAATTCGCTTGCCCGGTTTAAAACCTTTTCCATGGACCAGCCGTTGGCCCAAACGTCCAGGACCTCGACTGCCCGTCCGGTTGTTTTTACCATTGAGGAGACGTAGGCCGAGGCAAAGGGAAGGGTTAAGTCATGGGGATGGGCGCGGACATAGCCGAAGTGCGGGGGGAGCCTTAAGAATAATGTCCGGGTGAAGTGCATGGCTTTTAATATACCATAGCGCGGCATGGCCGCAACCAAGATAAATTTCGGTGTCTTCTAACGTTCGATGATATTATTCATCCTGGCTGGTGTTTCGTCCTTCCTTTATTTCAAAAACAGAGCAGACGTCATCGCTGAAAACCTTTCTGGCGCCCTTGTCCACGGCAAGCTTTTTAATGAAATCCCTGGATGTTCTGTTATGGGCCAGGATATAACGCGTTTTGAAAAGTGAATATATGAGGGCGGAAGGATTGTCGATTTTCCCCTTCGCGATTTCCCCGTATTTTTTGCTGCGCAACGGGTCCTCCATCTCCATGAAGGCAGGGTCCATCCCCGCCACCAGGGAGTTCTTGGAATTGTGAAAAAAGTACTCCGGGAAGGCGTCCCACTCGGCGTTAAACACCGTTTCCCCCTCGGTGGTGTGGGCCGCCAGCCAACGTGCGGCCGGACCATACCTGTCGGTCTCGTTGGAGTCCGTGTGGCGAAGATCGTGCGCCAGATTTTTTGTCGTGGAAAAGAAAAAAAATCCTACCGTCAAAAACAGCCCCGCCATCAGCGGCGCCTTCCACCGGCGGAGCCAATGCAGTAGGCCGGGAGAGCCGCCATCCGCGAAAAAATCCCTTGCGGCCATGCCGCAAAAGAGAAGGACAAAGGGAGGCCAGTATTCCACGTAGCGCCTGGCCTTCATGGAAGCGGCGGCATAGAGAGCTGAGATAAAAAAGGAAAACAAAACATCGCTCCGTATTTTTTTCTCCGACAAAGCCGTCAAAAGAAGGCCCAAAAAAAAGGCGATAAAGACGAGGGCGCACGAGTCCAGAAAGAACTCCGACTTGTATCCGTACCATTCATTGCCCACCTCCACCGTGGACTTATAAAGCAGTTTGTGGAGGTTGGCGGCTGCTGAAAAAATCATGTTTTCCGGGAAAAAGGGATTTATGATGAATCCGGCAGCGGCCCCGCCAAAGGCATATCCCAGCGGCGCAGGCCTGAATTTTTGCTCCGCCAGAAAAACGGCGAGAACGTAAAGCAGGGCCAGCAAGGGCGCGACGAAGGAAGCAGAATAATGGAGCCACGCGTAAAGAAAACCACATAGGAACACCAAGCGGTTCCGTTCACGCGTAAGCAGTACAAAAAGGACTATTTGCAGGGCCAGAGTCACGTTCATGACCCTGGCCACGCTCATGCGGTAGAGGAAGGGAAAGGAAGAGGATAATAGGACCAGGACCCAGAACATAGGCCAGGGGACCTTTTGGCGGCGGGCCGCTTCGTAAAACGCCAAAACCATGAAGGACGCGAAAACAACCGGCGCGGCTTTTCCCGCGATGCGCAAATCCAGGAACGTGAATGGCATTAAAAGCAGGTGATACAAAAAATGATGGTCCAGGAATTCGCCCTTCAGGATTGTAAAAGGGAGCAAGTCCTTGTGGAGGATGAGTCCCTCAGTGCGCATGAGCCAGGCGTATTTAATGTGAAAATGCCCGTCATAGGCGATGAGGTTCGGGGTGGAAAACTGTGTGGAACCGAAAAAGACCGCCGCGAAAGCCAGCACAAAAATCCAAGAATGCCTTTCCATCAAAATTTTCAGGTCCATTTTCATGGCGGAGTTTAATTCTACTTTGTAAGCAAGTTTTTCAGCCGTTAACCGGGAACTGATGGCCGTGAGCGGTTACTCTTTTTTCATTCCGTATTTTTGATTCAAGGAATAAACAAAGGCGAGAACTTCGGCTACCACACGGTAAACCGAGGAGGGGATTTCCTGGTTCAATTCCAACCGGGATAGGATTTGCATCAGGTCTGGGTCTTCCTTGACCGGGATATTGTGTTTTCTGGCCAATTCTATGATCTTCCGGGCGATAAGCCCGCTTCCCTTGGCCGTCACCCTTGGCGCCCCGGCAACCTCCGGGTCGTATTTCAGTGTGACCGCCTGCTCTCTCTTGGGTGGAAGATTCTTTTTCAAAATCGGCCCGTTACTTCTTAAGGTCCAATATCAGTTCCACTTCTCCGCGGGAGAGATTGACCTTGCGGGCGATCTCATCCGGGGGATATCCTTCTTCCGCCAGCCTGGCGGCTTCAGCGTATTTGTCCTCCTCTTCCTTCTCCTCTTCAACAGGGACAGCGGCTTTTTCCACATTCTCCTTTTGCGGGGCAGGGGCGGCGGCTGGCTTTTCGGAAAGCGCCTTTAGCACCTGTTCCTTCTTTGCTTCCAGGTCATTCAGGAGACTTTTCATCTGCGACTGCTTGGACTCCATGGCGTTTATCCAGTCTTCCGTGACTTTTTGGGCGTCCTTGATAAGGGAATCCATGGACTTGTTCAAAAGAAGCATTTCCTTGGCCCGGACCTCTAAAATCTTGTCCCTTTGCCGGTCTTCCTTTCTCTTTAAAAAATAGAAAAGCAGGAGGGCAAGGATCAAAAAGTCGGCGACGACCTGAATGAGAGGAAAAATTTTGGATGGTAATGAGGACATTATATTTTTATATCAACTATTCTTCCCTGGGCCACTTCGTCGAGTTTTTTCTCGATTTCCGGGGTCTTGACGGAGGCTGTTACACCACGTTTTCCCTTTTCTCTCCTCCGCTGGTCCTTTAGGGATTCCTTCCTGTCTTCCACGAGATGAGATTCATTGCCCTTCTCCGATTCATGGACCTTGGTCTTTTGAATATCGGCCACCTCACGGAATTCGGCGGCAAAGAACCTCCCCTGTGTGTCCGGCTGCTGCTGCTGGACCTGTTGCACCTTCTCCGGACCGGAACTCATGGAGAGTATTTGTTGTAAACTGGTCAGTTCAACCATATCCTCACCCTAATTCCCAAGCGGATTAGCTTTTCTTCCTTATTTTACAATATTTTAAGTCACATAGATAATATATTTTTCAAATTCTGTTTGTCAAATTAAAACTTATATGGGCAGATAAGCATCTTAATATACACAAAATAAAAATTGGGGGGGCAAATCTTATGAAAAAAAGAACTCTCAGCCAAAAAAAAAGGATAATTCACGATCTTAATGCGGCAAGGAAGCAGACCGGGTTGCCAGGATTGGAAGGGGGAAGCAGGATTTGCCTTAAATGCGGGCGTTCCTTCTTTTCCATGGGCAACTGGAACAGGATATGCGAAAGCTGTTCCATTATAATAAGCAAGAGAGAGGAATCACTGGAGACCTATCATATAGGGCGGTAAAAAACTTACACCATAAGTATTCATATATTAGGAAGGCAGGAAAAATTTTTCTAAAAGAGAAATTTAGATGGAACGATAAGGCTCTTCGTGCCATTTTCTTTGACGCATAAAGGATCCCCCAAAAAAAGCGCCCGGTTACTAAGGGCGCTTTTTTCAGGGAATGAGGAATAAAAAAAAATCAAGAAAGGGATTTAAAGTAATCCTTGGAACCTACTGGATCGGGTTTCATGGTTTTTGCCCCTGGTTTCCAGTTGACGGGGCAGACTTCCCCGTGCTTTTCAACAAACTGAAAAGCGTTTATCAGCCTTAAAACCTCATCCACGTTTCTTCCCACTGGCAAATCATTAACCATCACGCTGCGTATAATCCCCTTGGGATCTATAATAAAAAGCCCCCTAAGGGAGATCCCGGATTCAAGCAACACGCAGTAATCGGAACTTATCTTCTTGGATAAGTCCGCAAGGAGCGGGATGTTCAACTCCCCCAGCCCTCCCTCATTCCGGGGCGTGTTAACCCATGCAAGGTGTGTAAAATGGCTGTCAACCGAGCACGCCACCATTTCGGCCCCGATCTTTTTGAACTCTTCCGCTTTGTCGCTGAAGGCGCAAATTTCCGTTGGACAGACAAAAGTGAAATCCAGGGGATAAAAAAACAGCACCAACCATTTCCCCTTATAGTCCGAAAGGCTTATTTCCTTGAATTTCTTTCCAACGACTGCCTGGCCCTTGAAATCCGGAGCCGGCTTTGTGACTTGAAGACACATGCTTTTCCCTCCTTTTGGTTTTAGTTAAAGTCAAAATTTTTACCAATATGATTTTTAGATTCAGAAGGGAGGAAAAGGTTTTAATTTTTTTTAAACTTAAATTTTTTGGTAGCGTTGTCAATAAGAGACCTGTAAAAAAGCCCTCCACTGGTCTGCACATTGCCTGCTTGCCAGTCATGCGCATCTGAGTTTTCAGCATTTTTTGTTTTGAAGCCACCATCGCCTTTATCGTCTCCTCGCAATCCACCAGGGAACGGATCGCGCATATCTCAAGGACTTCCGCCAACATATACAGCCAATCCTTTGTCTTGCGCGCTGCCTTGTCCTTCCATAAC
>JACRGO010000164.1 GCA_016212295.1 Nitrospinota bacterium
GGGGAGAATAAAGGGATATATTTTAAAATTCAAGTCGGTAACACCCATAAAACGACTATTTTGTTTTAAAAAACAGTATGTTAGAGCATGCTATGACAATTTTAACCGGACAGCAGTGTCAAAAGATATTTTAAATTTCAGATTTCAGATTTTAGATTGGAAGAATATAAAAAAAACCTACCACAAATCTGAAATCTAAAATCTAAAATTAATTTCATCGGCTTTTATTGGATTGTGAGAGTGGTTTTCATGGGCGTTACATCGTTCAGGCTGCCTTCAGCAGGAAATCCACATGCACCGCATCAAAAGGAAAGACGATACGGTTATTTTCGGTTTTTTGCAGTATCCCGGCCTTCAAAAGCGCATGCACGTCACCATGCACCGCTTTCACGTCCCTTCCCAGCCTTCGGGCCGCCTCGCGAATCGTCATCGGCCCGCCGCCGGCCATGGCCTTGAGCAGTTCCCATCGTTTTCCGGAGAGCGCCCTGAAAAGGAGCGCGGGCGACTCGAAGCTTATGAACGCCCCCTGCGGCTTTCCTTCGAGCGCCCGCAGGAAGCGGCTGTTGATTTTCCCGCGGGTGGAAATTTCCAATGTTACGGTGCGCATATCAATGCCTCCATTTGTCCACGTCTTTCCAGAAATCGCCTAGCAGCGCTTCTGGTGAGTTAAAAGCGTAGGGAGTTTCCTCGCTCCCCTCATGCTTATGGTCCCCCTTGCCCGCCTCGTTGTCGCAGCGCAGCACACAGGAACCATTCACAACAAGGGCGAGTCGATATTTAAAGCCGCGGCGGCTGCCCGGAAGCGGCGATGATAGCCGCCATACCGCCATTTCAACAAAAGTATTTTCAGCAATGACGCGGCGTTCGCTGAGCAGCAACCCGGCTTTCATGTTGGAGATAATAACAACGTATGAGGTTGTTGTCAAGCGCTCTAACGCCAGACATCATTTAGCGCCAGGCTTCCAATCTTCAAACAATGCCAAGAAAAAAATCCTTGATAAATAAAATAAAACTGGGCTATGATCTTGCGGAAGCCAATGCGCCAAATATAAAGGAAGCATATCAAGGTATGGACGGGAAGACAATCAGATCATTCAGGAAGAAAATAGCCGTTTTGCTCCTGCCTCTGATATTTCAACAAGGATGCATGCTTGCAGGACAAGTCGCCGCGACCGTTGCCGAGAAGGGCTATGATTACACCCGGGATGGGACGGTTATCGACGTGATGAGCTGCCCCATGGAATTGTGCATGGAGTACGGGAGGGCGGCTCTTCGGGGATTGAATATTTCCTATCGGGAAGAAAAGGAAGAGACCCACTGGCTTCTCCGTGGAAGCATCCCGGAGAGGGAAGCGGTGATTCGATTTTATCCCCTTTCCGGAAATTTGACCAAGGTAAAGGCCAAGGTCTATTTGGTTTCCAACCAATTGGATGTCGACAGGGACATAGCCATGGAGATTCTGGACCAGATGAATCTTGCAATGGGCCGATAAGATACTTACTCGCCTATTCCGGGAATTTATCTCGCACATCCCATCTCCGGCAATGAGCCAAAAATATTTGAAATTTCAAAAAGGCGGCAAAAAGTAAAACCAGCAATTCTCGGTGAAACACGAAAGGCTTGAGATTCTTCGCTCCGCTCAGAATGACAGCTACAGACTTTCGTAATGTCATTCTGAAGAAGCGAAGCGACTGAAGAATCTCCTGCCATTTTCACCGAGAATTGCTGAAGCAAAACGTTTCATGGCAAAAAAAGAGATAAATTTTCGGAATAGGCGAGTAAGTATCTCCGCATCGGAACGTAATAATTATGGAAAGATGAAAAAAAGAACCGCCATTTTCTTTTTTATTGCCGCCGCTTTTTTCAGCGGGTGCCACAAGGACGTCCCGGTGGGATGGATTGAAAGGCCGGACAGCCTGTTTTATCTGAAGAAATCCGCTGAACTTCATGAAAAAGGAGAAACGGCAAAGGCGGAAAATTACTTTTTTTTCACCTTCCTCCGGTTCCACAGTTTCAAGGACGAGGAGATCTACAATCCGGAAGCGGTGGCCGAAGAAAGATTCGCGTCTCTCCTTGAAGAATTTCCAAAGGAACTACGGGAAAAATATTCCCTCACGCCCGGTTTTTTGAAGGCCATCCATGCGGGGAAAAAAATAGAGAGAGAACCGGAATATAAACCGGAAAGGCGGGAAACTGGCCCTCTCGAACCATCCCTCACCGGCAACGCCATACCCCTCCCTCCAGAGCCCAAAACCGCGCCAGCGCCGGAAATGCCGGCTTCCCCGGAGGCTGTAGGTCCGGCGCCGGATTCCCAGGAGGAAAAAGTTTTTGTCCGGGAAAGCCAAGCCAATCATAGGCCAGGGAGATTGCAGCGACTGAGCGCCCAACGCGCCAAGGACAAGGAAATTCTCTTCAAAACCAGCGCCCCCTTATCCGTCAAGGAAGTGATGGAAGCCTTCGGCTTAGCGTCAAGGCCGGAAAACGTTTCCCAAGCCCCTGAAGGGTTCCTGGTAAAACTGCCTTTCAGCGCGCAGCATCTGGGAGGCATGGTGGGTAAGAAGGAACAGGGGCCTTATGTGGCGGACCATGGCGGCGAGACCCTGGGGCTG
Source organism: Nitrospinota bacterium (assembly GCA_016212295.1). Taxonomy (GTDB): domain Bacteria; phylum Nitrospinota; class Nitrospinia; order JACRGO01; family JACRGO01; genus JACRGO01. Next base: position 2,610 of record JACRGO010000164.1, read on the forward strand.
GTTATTGCTAATGTAAAGGAATTGGTCCCGGAGCTTTGCGGGAAACGGGCCTACCGTTGCTCCATCTTCGAGAAGCTGTATGTCAAGGGAAAAATAGCGGACACCTATCCGGAGGCGGGGAAGAAGATTTTTCTTTGGAACAAGGATGTCCTGAAGGATTATCCCTTTGAGGAGTTAATGGCAGGGAAGGTAAAAATAAAAGGCGGGACCAGGCTGCAAATCTTCACCGATTTTTATTACGACGGCCTTTCCTCAACCAACGCAACTTCTCAAAAAGGCTGGGGAGGTTAATAAAAGGCTATGGCCATGCGTCCATTCATGAACAATCCTTTTCACTGCTTTCTTTTTTTGCTGGCTCTCCTTGCCGGGTGCGCCACCACGGAAGCAAGGCTGGACAAGCAACTCCAGACAGAAAAAAATTTTTTCAGCGGCATGAATTACCTGGAAAGAAGACTTTTGCCACAGGCCCGCGAGGAATTCCTGGCGGCCATCCAATTAGATCCATCCGTGCCCAAGCTGCACAGCGCCCTTGGGAGGGTTTATTTAGAGGAAAACAAACCGGACCTCGCTGAAAAAGAATTCAAAAAGACCCTTGATCTGGACAACCAATTCCTTGACGCATACATTCAATTGGGTACTTTATACATGGGCCAGAAAAGATTCGATGAAGCCATCGGCTCTTTTAAAAAACTCCTTTCATTCGCCCCGCAATTCCCGGAATTCCGCGCCCAAAATTTCATTGGATGGGCTTATTACGAGAAAGGGGACTACGACCAGGCCTTCCAGTCCCTCAGGACCGCCGTTATTTCATCTCCGAAGTACATGCCGGCTCGATATAATCTGGGCTTGGCCCTTTTTGCCCTTGGCCATGAGGAAGAGGCCGCCAGGGAATTCAACGAGGCCGTTAAACTTTCACCCGGCTTTTCGCCGGCGCATAACCAATTGGGATTGATCTACATGAAAAACAAAATGTACAAGGAGGCATTGTCTGAATTCAAGGAGGTGATTGCCTCCTCGCCGGACGAAAACATGAAAAGAATGGCAGGGGAATATGTAAAAATCATAGAGGGGATGCAAAACTCAAAACCTCAATCGCCAAATAAAAAATAAATCCCGATAACCAAAATTACAAGGAATAAACATAGTGAAAATCAATCTTGCCTGGGGGGGGGAGGAAAAAAATTCAAAATTTCTCTGGCCCGGCCACAGGCTCCGCTAACCAGGGCCGCTGTTTTCACCTTTTCGCTTAATCTGGCGTCCATCGCGTAGGCGGTCCCCGCCGCCGCTTCCCCCCTTTCCACGAAATTCAAGGCGGACCGCACATCAACGGTCCACACGGTTCTATAAAAAAACGTCTCCAGCCACCCAAAATAAACCAGCGCCTCCCTGGAGTATGTTCCGGCCAGGACATGTCTTGGGCCGCCCATAACCAACTTGCCTTGAAAGGCTGCGGCGAGACGCAGGCGGCTTTTTTTATTTTGACGCCCCCCCTTTGGCGTGATCAACACAAAGGCTCTCTATCGAGTCTGGCTCTTATTGATCGATTTTCGTTGCAAAATAGACAACGTTGTCAATTTGACAACATTAGCCACTGGGAAGAGACCTGCTGGCTCATGGAACTCCTATTCTGGCAAACTTAAGATAAAATCGTTTCCGTGACAATTATCACAGACAGAACACAAAATTTGAATTAACCTATGGGACGCAATTAAATAAATGTAAATAGTCAGGCACAGAGGCAAAAGGCACAAAGTGGACGAAAATACTAGTAATTACCAGCCTCGCCAAATAATCCAACGGGCGCCACGGGGGGGTCCAATTTTCCAGGGACAAAATCGGGGGGATTTTAGGCGTGGATTATCGCTCCAGGGCCGGCTTTCCCGTTATAAATATTCCCGGATGCCCTGCCCACCCCGACTGGATTACAGAAACCCTCTATCTCCTCTCACAAAAAAAACTGGCCCTCGATGCGCTTGATTACGCCAACCGTCCAGCGCATTTCTTCAACAACCTTGCCCACCACAGGGGCAAATATTTGTGGGTTCCCGCCTTCGGCAACCCTGGTCTATTCTTTGTATCTCCTTCGGGGCAGATTTGAATGGATTATAAAAAGACCCATGGAATTTTTTAAAAAACACAACATCACCATCCTGTGCCTTATCCTCATTATCTGTCTGTCTTCACTGACCACGTATAACTATTTCCACCAAAAGGAAATCCTCCTTCAGCAGTTGAACGTGGACACGGACAATATCGTCAAGTCGGTCTCCTCCAGCATTTCCAAGTTCACGGCCATCAAGGACCTGATGAACATCCAGGACCTGATCAAGAACATCTCCCTGAAGCTGGACATCTTCGAGTTCCGCTACATGGACAAGGACGGGACCATCCTGAACTCCATGTTCAAGGAAGAGATCGGGCAAAAGTTCGAGCGTCCCAATTTCGACATTGCCGACAAAAAGAGCCTGGGACGTTTTTACGAGGACGAGCGGGACATGACCAAGGTCCGCGCGGTCTCCTATCCGGTCAACCGGGGCGAGGAGACCGTGGGCATCATAGACCTGGCCGTGGATATATCGGAGTTTAACAGCGCCTCCGCGGAGGTCAGGAAGGCGGCCCTCAAGCGGATGGAAACGGACGTGACCAACCTCGTGAACTCCGTGGCCAGCTCGGTCCTGACCAGCCTTTCCATCTTCGAGACCGTGGACTTCCTCGATTTCCTGGCCAACTTCGTGAAATCCACGGAGAACATCGTGGAGGTGGCCTTGCTGGACAAGGGGGGAAAGGTCCTGGTCAGCAGCAATCCCGACAGGGCGGGCAAGGCCCTGGGCAAGGAACTCGCTGAGCCCCAGAGGGGATTTCTGACGGAAAAAGGGCGGGACGCGTACAGGATTATTGATCATGTGGACCCCGCGAGGCCCGAGGGCATCCACCTGATGCTCCTCATGGACGCCACCTCGTATGTGTCCAATGCGCGCCAGCTCCTCGTCACGGCCATAGCCACGGCCTTCTTCACCATCCTTTTTGCTCTGACCATCGCGTATTCCATATACAAAATCAACCTGGAGCGGGCCAAGAAGGAAAACGCCCGGCTGGAGTCCAAGGTCAGGGAGCGCACCACGGAATTGCAGAAGGCTAAAGAGACGGCAGATGATGCCAACCGCGCGAAAAGTGATTTTCTCGCCAACATGAGCCACGAAATCCGCACGCCGATGAACGCCATCATCGGCATGTCTCATCTGGCCTTGCAAACCGGCCTGAATGACAAGCAGCGCAACTACATCGGCAAAGTGGATTCCGCAGCCAGGAGCCTGCTCGGCATCATAAACGACATACTCGATTCCTCCAAGATCGAAGCGGGCAAGATGCAGCTTGAGAACATAGACTTCTATCTGGAAGATGTCATGGAACACCTGGCCGATCTTTCCGTCATCAAGGCGCAGGATAAAGGGCTGGAGGTGTTGTTCGACGTGGGCGCCGATGTGCCGACGGCGCTCGTCGGCGATCCGTTACGGCTGGGGCAGGTGGTCATCAATCTGGTGAACAACGCCATCAAGTTCACCGAGAAAGGTGAAATTACCCTGGGCATCCACAAGACAGCCGATGAACCGGATGGGGTGCGTTTGCATTTCGCTGTTGCCGATACCGGCATCGGCCTCACCGGGGAGCAGCGCGACAAGCTGTTCAGCGCCTTCTCCCAGGCCGACGCCTCGACCACCCGCAAGTACGGCGGCACGGGCCTGGGACTTACCATCAGCAAGCGCATGGTGGAAATGATGGGCGGCGATATCGGAGTGGACAGCGAACCTGGCAATGGCAGCGTCTTCCACTTCACCGCCAAATTTGGCTTACAGTCCGGGCAGCGTTCCCTTGCCGCGACCACCGGGGAGGTGGCTGGGCTGCGCATTCTGGTGGTGGACAATAATTCCAGCGCGCGGGAAATCATGCTGTCGATGCTGGAGTCGCTCAAGTTCGACGCGACCGCCGCGAGCAGCGGCGCGGAAGCCATCGGCGAATTGGAGCAGGCCCGGATCGAAGGCAAACCTTATGGCTTGGCGCTGATGGACTGGATGATGCCGGGCATGGACGGCATTGAAACCATCAAACGCATACGCGCCGACGCCAAGCTGGCGCATACGCCGTCGGTAATCATGGTGACCGCTTACAGCCGGGATGAATTAATGCAGCGGGCGCGGGACACAAAAATCGAAGGCATGCTGGTCAAACCCGTGAGCCCATCCACCCTGGTCAGCGGCATACTCAACGCCTTTGGCAAGGAGGCATTACGCCATCCGCGCAAAACGGAACGGCGGGACGCGTGCCTCGCGGCGGAAAAAGCCATGCGCGGCGCGCACCTGTTGCTGGCGGAAGACAACGCCGTCAATCAGGACCTGGCATTGGAACTTCTCACGGCGGCGGGCATTCGGGTGGATGTCGCCAACAATGGCGCGGAGGCCTTGGAGATGGTGGCGAGGGCCGATTACGACGGCGTGCTGATGGACTGCCAGATGCCGGTGATGGACGGGTTCGAGGCCGCCCGCGAGATTCGTAAGGATGAACGTTTCGCCGGACTGCCGATTCTCACCATGACGGCCAACGCGATGGCAGGCGACAGGGAGAAATGCATCGAATGCGGCATGAACGGCCACATCCCGAAACCAATTGACGTCGGCCGGCTCTTCATCACGTTGGAGCGTTGGATTAAGCCGAAAGCGGCCGCCGCTGAATCAAGCGCCAAGCCAGGCATTGCGAAAGTTGGAATGGATAATGACCTGCCATATATATCCGGCCTGGAAATAGAAAAGGCATTGGGCCGTTTAGGCGGCAACGCCAAGCTATTGCGCAGGCAGATCAACCGTTTCAACGAAACCCAGGCGGACGCCATGCAGCGGATTAAAAAAGCCATTGAGAAGAACGACACTGAAACCGCCGCCCGTGAAGCGCATACCGTGAAGGGGCAGGCCGGCGCTATTGGCGCCATGAAAATGGCCGAGCGCGCCGCCATGGTCGAGTGCATGTTGAATCGGGGAGAGGTAGATGGCTTGACCCCGGCGTTGGATGCGATGGAGCGGGAGCTGGCTACTCTGATGGAGCGGATAAACGCCGCAACGGGAAGCCGCCATGACACGGAAGATGTGACGGCATCCGGCGGTTCCGTGGATATGGAGGTGCTTGCCGGCGATTTGCGGCAGCTTGCCGCGCTGCTGGCGGATGACGATTCCAAGGCCGGCAAGATGGTGGACGGCATTGCGGACAGGCTTGGCGCAGCGGGCCAGGGCCTTTTCGCCAAACAGCTCAAAAAACTCATCGCCAAATATGATTTTGAAGGGGCGATGGAGAAACTGAAGGAAGCGGCACAGGCTTTAGGGATAGTTCTTTGAGGCGCAGTTTTGTTGCTTATCTGTAATTTTTGTCTTTTGGCAAACTTTTTAACCACAAAGCACACAGTGGTTAATTTCTCTAGTTGCCAAGCAGGAGCCTGGGAGCGAGAGGGTCTAATTGCCCCCTACAATAGCCGAGATTCCTATATAATCAAAAATTAAATTGCATGAAAACCAGGGAAAGCGCATGAGCGAACTGCACACTAAACAAACGGTCCTGGTCGTGGACGATACGCCCGAAAATATTGATATATTGACCGAGACGCTCGATCCCTCTTACCGTACCAGGATAGCGACCAATGGCGAGAAGGCGCTTAAGATGGCCTTTTCCAACACGCCTCCGGATCTTATCCTGCTCGATATTATGATGCCCGGCATGAACGGATACGACGTATGCAAAAAGCTCAAGGAGAGCCAAAGCACACACGGTATTCCGGTGATCTTCATCACCGCCATGAACGAGGTGGCGGACGAGAAGAAAGGGCTGGAACTAGGGGCGGTGGACTACATCACCAAGCCGATCAGTCCGGCAATCGTGCTGGCGCGAGTCAAGACCCATCTTGCGCTTTACGACCAGACGCGCCATCTGGAGAGCATGGTTGAACAGCGCACCGCCGAGCTCGAAAAAACCCGGCACCAGATTATTCACCGCCTCGGCCGCGCTTCCGAATTCAAGGACAACGAAACAGGCAATCATGTCATCCGCATGAGTCATTATTCCCGCCTGATCGCTCAAGCCTTTGGATTGGGAGAAGAACCCGTCGATATACTGTTTAACGCCGCGCCGATGCATGATGTCGGCAAGATCGGCATCCCCGATAAAGTGCTGCTTAAGCCCGGCAAGCTCGACAATGCCGAATTGGAATCCATACGCAAGCATCCGGAAATGGGCGCGGAAATTATCGGAGACCATCACGACATTCTGCTCAGGACCGCGCGCACCCTTGCGCTGACGCACCACGAAAAATGGGACGGCAGTGGTTATCCCAATAAGCTCAAGGGCGAGGAAATCCCGCTGTTTGGACGGATTGTCGCCATCGCCGATGTTTTCGACGCCCTGACGTCAGAACGCCCTTACAAAAAGGCATGGCCTGTAAAGGAGGCGGCGCATGAACTGGAAAAAAGCGCCGGCACGAATTTTGACCCTGGGCTGATTGGGCCTTTCAAGGCCGTGTTGCCTGAAATTATAAAAATAATAGAGCGATACGCTGATAAACACGGAGCATTGAATGACCTGGATTTTATCAAAGGACAGCAAAAGATATTTTAAATTTCAGATGAACCATCCGGCCCAAAAGTGGTATAATCCTTTCAAATGCATTCCTGATTTCCCGGCTTCCTTATAATTTGTTCTTTAATTATCCATGGAAAAATTACGAAAACCCTATTCCTTTTCCGGCAACAAGGTACTGGTTGATTACTCATCCATCTATTGCGATTCCGCCGCGTCCCTCCTTAAAAGCGACCTTTTCAGGGAAATCACAAGAAGGTTCATCGCGCGTCTTGAAAAGAAGGGGGACTATCTTCACGGCTTCCTGAAAGCCTCATTTCCCGGAAAGGACAATGAGGGGATTCTGGATTCGCTGCTCAACCTGTTCCGGCTCCTGGTGACCCATAACGCCGAGGAGATCGGCTCATTCAGCGCGGAGCACCGCGCGGCCCTCTCAAGGCGCGACGACCTGTTTGAACTAAAGGACCGGCTTTACAACTTCTGGATACACATGGAAAGGGTCGCCTACATGGACGTGCCCAGAAGGAACACCAATATCGACAGCGACCTGCATTACGCGCAATTTGTGACAACCAACGAAGAACTCAAGGACCTGGTCCTGCTCACCTACCGCCGGATCGGCGAAAACCTTCTGGCGCAAAACCCCCGCGTTTTCAGACAGTTGCCGGCTTGGGCGAATATGGCCATGCTTGTGAGGTCGATTGAATGGGACTGTCCGGAACAATTCGGCGCCCTTAAGGACATACCTTTCGTGAGGCACTGCCTGATATTCCCCCCTCTCATCCTCTACCCGAAGGCAAACACCCGGAAAGGAAGTTTCGAGGAGCTTGAAAAACTTCCCGACGGCCTGTTCAACCTTAAAATCGAGGAATGGTTCTGCTTTCCGGCGAAGGTGGGGGAACTGCTTGCCTTTATATACTTCCATCGCGATTTCTGCACCCTCGCGCTTTCGATGAGCAACCTTTTCGAATTGGCGGGCAAGGTCGAGTTGAAGGGGAAAAAGCCCGATCTGATAATTATCTTCGGCATCGAACCGGAAAAATTCCCGGAAAAAACCGGGTACCATTTCCACAAGGAAACCTCCACCCTCATCGGCATGGTCAGCAACATCGATGAAGTGGATTACTTCGGTTACTTCAAGAAAATGACCCTGACCTTGCACAATCTGAGAATGATAAAAAAGAAGAACCTGCCGGTCCACGGCGCGATGGTTGCCGTGAAACTCAAGGACGGCCCCACCGCCAACGTCGTGATAGTAGGCGACAGCGGAGCGGGGAAGTCAGAAACTCTTGAGGCGCTCCGCCTGCTTGCCGAGGACAACATCAAGGAGATGAAAATCATTTTCGATGACATGGGTTCCCTTAGACTTGATAACGACGGCAACGTGGTGGGTTACGGGACCGAGATCGGGGCCTTCGTGCGAATAGACGACCTCAGCCCGGCTTACGCGTACGAACAGGTGGGGCGGAGTATTTTCATGAACCCGCACCTCAAGAACGCAAGAATCGTCATCCCCGTCACTACATACGAGACAATCATGCGTGGACACCGCGTCGATATCTTCCTTTACGCCAATAATTACGACGCTGTCGCCAAGGAAAAGACCGCCATTGAATTCTTCAGCGAAAAGGAAAAAGCCATCGAGGTTTTCCGCAACGGCGCGCGCATGGCCAAAGGCACCACCGATGAAAAAGGGCTGGTCCACACCTATTTCGCCAATCCCTTCGGCGCGCCCCAGGAAAGGAAGAAACACGAAAAAATCGCCGATATGTTTTTCGACGCCATGTTCGCCAAGGGGGTCAAGGTAGGGCAGATACTTACACGCCTGGGACTGGATGGCTTTGAACAGAAAGGCCCGGAAAGCGCCTCCAGGGACCTTTTTGAAGTCATCAAGACCCTGAATAAATAACTCCCCGCGGGCCGGAACAAAAACTTGCCACGAAGCTACATTTGAAAGTGGCTAAAGTTTAAAGTGACTAAAATCAAGGAGGAGAAGGCCCGTAATGTGTTACGCCTGTTTCAACCTCTCCAATTCATCCTTCAAGCGTATCAGTTCCTCGTCCGTGCTCCTGAGGCGGGAGGCCAGGACTTCGGCCAGCAGGCGGTAGAAGACGGAGAAAAAGGCGTCGCGTTCCTGTGGCGTCACGCCGCTTAGGAAGGTGGCGTCAGTGGCCAGGCAGACGGTCCTAGTGACGGCTATGACCGAAGCCGACCTGGCCTCGCCGTCAATGGCCGCAAGCTCCCCGAAGGTGCCGCTCTTGTTGTAGTCCATCCTGGCGATCTCCTTCCCGTGCTTGACCACCCTCACCTCGCCGTCGATGATGACGTAGACCCAACTGTCCAGTTCCCCTTCCCGGGCTATGGTTTCACCCGGATCGTAGGTCCTTATCTTGCTCAATGACAAAATCCGCTTGATGAAATTTTCGTGGACGGCTTTAAAGAACGGGATTTTCTTGAACTTGTTCACCATATCTCCCCGTTCCTTTAAATATGGGCTTTCCTGCATGGCGCGTCCTCCTGGGTATAGGGATTTAGGATTTGAGATTAAAAATTTGAGATTTGAGATTTTTTAAAAAATACGGAACAACGGATTTTCTTTAATTTGAAAATGTATATTCCTTTGTGTTTCCTTGTGCCTTCGTGTCTTAGTGGCAAAAAAAATAATAGCCACAAAGGCACTAAGGCTCCACGGCACACTAGGTTTAAGTGCGCTGAATTCGCGGTGAAAAAGCAAGTTCCTTTTTTTAACTTTAGTCACTTTCAACTTTAGTTCACTTTAGTCACTTTAGCTCACTTTTGACTTTAGTCACTTTTATTTTTTGACTCCTATTCAAGCGCCTCGTCAAATGTGGCAATGCGCCCGATAAGCGGCGTTCCGTATACAGTGTACCTGGCCTCCTTCACGGACTTAAGGACAGCTATCAACCCGTCGAATGCCTTAAGGTCCGCGGTCTCGAAATATGTCACGAAGTCGTTCTTTCCAATTCCCCTGGCGTGGTAGAGCTTTCTCTTGACGTCCTTGATGAAGGGCAGGGTTTGAACCGTGTGCTCTTCCATCATCTCCAGCCTTTCCTTCTCGGGAAGGTCCCACCATTCCCGGGACTTGTCCACTGTCACCATGATCCCGAATACCGGCGGCTGGCCTTCGTATTTAAGCGCTTTCAACTGGGCCAGCAAATCGGGGAACTTCGGCGCGTAGACAAGTCCCTTGGTGGCCCCAAGACGCGTGTCCTGGAGGACAAAATAACGGCCCAGCGCGCCGGGGGAGAGCAGGTCCTTGATGAACTTCTGGTTTTGGTCAGGATCATAGGCATGAAGCCTCAAGAAGAGGTCCGTGTCCTTTGACGTTCCAGAGGCTCTATACACGTCGGCCACCACCTTGGCCGCGTATTCGTCCACTAAATTTTTTGCCTTGGCCGCGACCGATTTTTTCCCGGCTGCGTCCACGCTTTTCCATGAGGGGGCAGCCTTAAGGAGGACAAAGGCGGCGGACACGCCCTCCGCCTTCAACACCTCGGCTCTGTCAAGGGCCTTGTCCAGCGGTTCCGCGTTCACGGCAAGGGAAAAAATAAAAACGGAAAAAATTGTTGCTGTAAATCCCATGGCTCTTTTTATCATGGCCGTTGCCTCCTTTTAAGGTTTGAGTGTTTTAAAATTAGCCGCCAGAACGCATTTAGCATATTTCTTTTGCCGGCAGAAATCAATTTGGCCATAAGCACAGGGTTTTAAAAAAAAATATGTAACTATTCAGCGAACTATTATATGGCCCCGCTAGTCGCCGTTAAATGCGCCTTTACATCCCCCTTGATCCCCCTTGAGAAGGGGGAATGGGTTGTGTCGCCCACGGCGGGATTTCTTCCAGCCATCACCTCTTCATTCCCCCTTGGAAAAGGGGGCCAGGGGGATGTGAAAATCCCGGACGGAAGCCCTTTAACTATAAAAGTTCACTACTAATGAACCAAAAATATAAAAACGCTGAACAGTTACAAAAATATTTTTAAAAAGCCATGAAATGGCGATGCCCAAATAGCCCAGAAAGAACCAAGGGAAGACGCAAGCGCTAAGATTTTCCATGACTGAAAGGACGTCCTCTCTTGAATAAAAAGGATATGGCTCATCGGAATATATTGGAATACCTATGTCCTTAAATATTTGAAATTTAAAAAAAAGGCGCAATGTTTTTTCATTTACATTTACAAGGAAAAGGCGTATGGGGCGGTTTAACCACTAATTTACTTTTGGCATGAATGAGAGTAAAATCCGCACCAGTAAACAATTTAAAGCCTGCAAGGGCATTCACATCGATTTCAAGAGAGCCTGGCTGCTTTTGACCATGTGATGCCCGGCGTTAGGCGGCAGACCGGGCGGCCTTATGGGTGGCGAGGCGGAACTGCTACCGCCGAAATTTTCTTTTTAAACGCTCAACGCCGATTTTATTTCAAGCTGAAAACGAAAATTCCGGTTTAATCCTGCCCCCAAATCCTTTGCTGTTGAAAATTTGGGGCATAGGCGAGGAGGTTTGGGCATGAAAACAGACGAATATCAGACCATCATGAATTCCGTGGCGGACGGCGTCTTCACGGTGGACCTGCGGTGGCGGATCACTTCCTGGAACAGGGCCGCGGAGCGAATCACCGGCTTTTCGAAGGAAGAGGCCCTGGGCAGGCATTGTTACGACGTCTTCCGCGCCAATCTTTGCCAAACCGGATGCATCCTACGGCGTACCCTGGAAACCGGCAAGGAACTGATCAATATGGAGGTCACCATCGTCACCAAGGCGGGAGAGGAAAAGCCCATCAGCATCTCCACCGCCCTTCTCAAGGACCTGGAAGGGGGCAAGACCATCGGAGGAGTAGAGACCTTCCGCGACCTCTCCGCCATAGAGAATCTGCGCAAGCGGCTCTCCGGAAGATATTCCTTCCAGGACATCATCGGGAAGAGCCATCCCATGCAGGAGATATTCCGCATCCTCCCCGACATCGCGGAGAGCGAGAGCACGGCCCTCATTCAGGGGCCGACGGGGTCTGGCAAGGAACTCTTCGCCAAGGCGATCCATAATCTAAGCCCCAGAAAATCCGGCCCCTTTGTCACCGTGAATTGCGCGGCCCTGCCGGACACCCTGCTCGAGTCCGAACTCTTCGGATACCGCAAGGGGGCCTTCACGGACGCCACGCGGGACAAGCCGGGCCGCTTTGCCCTGGCCGAGGGCGGGACCTTGTTTCTGGACGAGATAGGCGATATCTCCGCCGCCCTGCAGGCGAAGATATTGCGGGTCCTGCAGGAAAAGGCGTATGAACCTCTGGGGGGGACCCAATCGGTGAAGGCGGACGTCCGGATCATCGCGGCCACCAACCGGGACCTTCGCGAAGAGATGGCCCTGGGGCGTTTTCGGGACGATCTTTATTACCGGTTGAATATTATCCTTATTAACATCCCTCCATTGGCGGAACGTAAGGAAGATATACCTCTCTTAGTTGACCATTTTATTTCTTATTTCAACGCGGAAAAGGGAAAGGAAATAAAAGGCATGAACCAGGAGGCCATGGAGGCCATGATGCATTACGATTTTCCGGGAAATATACGGGAACTGGAAAACATCATCGAACGGGCCTTTATCCTCTGTAAAAAGGATGTCATTGATCTGGCGAGCCTTCCGCCGGAGTTGAAGTCTCTATCCAGGAATTATCAGGAGACAAGGCCGTCCTCGAACCCTTTAAAGACGGCGGAGGCGGAGGCCATCCGTTGCGCCCTGGCCGAACACGGGGGCCACCGGGAAAAGACGGCCAAGGCCCTGGGGATTCATAAGACGACCCTTTTGCGGAAGATGAAACGGCTGGGGATTTCCTGACGGCATTTTCAAAAAACACATTGGCGAACCGGATGAGGTGGACAATCCGGGCGCCGCCGAAGGCGGCGCGAACGTGTAGCTAAGGGGCGCGGCAACCTTTTGCCGCGTCCCTCTTGAGCGTTTTGTTATGCGATTTTTCTTTGTTTCTTTGGGGTGTTGACGATGCCCAGCATTCCATCAATCGAAATGTCTTCATCTAATAGCGACCAATGTATTCCGTAACCTGATGGAGAAATCTCAAAAGTATTCCTTTCAATTTCAGTCGCTTTTTCCAGTACAGGAGATAAGTCTTTTAGATTAAATCGCTTTAATACCCCATCAATGTTGGCTTCAAGAACGTCTCCAGTGAATTTAATGTCTTTAACCTCATGGTAGTTATTCATTGCAAACGCCTCCTCTGAAATTCTTCCCATTGTGATTCGATATATTCAAAGTGTTCGTATATGATTTTTCTGATTTGTCGTTTATCTTTCTCAGACATCTGAAATGAAAATGCTTCTTCAATATCGAACGATTCACGGTCTAACCAATATTTACATTCCATCTCGCCCTTTCGACAGTGGACATGAATAGGTTCGTTTCCCTCGTTTGCATAAAAGAACAAACGCCAGCCAAGTATTACAAGTATTGTGGGCATCGTCTATTTTCTGCCTTTCTGTTCTTCGCCTAATGCGGCGTTGAGCCGCCGCCAATCGGGCGGCAAGCCGCAGGCTTGAAGCCCGGTTGGCGGTCGGTTTCGAATGCCTGGTCCGCGCCGCCTTCGGCGGCGTAGCGAAACTGTGCAGAGGAACCGATGGGTCAACGCCGCATTCGCGCCGCCGAAGGCGGCGCGAACGACATGGGTCAGTTGCCATGCCCAATAAAACAATGAAAGCCATAAAACCAATGGATAGGAACCAAGACCAACTCCCGAAAGCCGACATGGGGCATGGTCAACTGGACCCAATGGTTATGTTATTTGCGGGAAAATCGTTATGCAAATGGGGGATTCATTGTTTAATCGTCTAACGGCTTAACAAATTTAGATTTGCATTCTTTTAAAAGAGCTTCTTCTTCTTTTTTATATTCATCAAGTTCGTCTGGAAGAAGGTATTTTGTGTTCAACATGAAGTTTGCTTTGTATAGATGACAGATACCTGGTTTATCTTCTGAGCGGTCTAAAAATTCAGAGAGTTCTTGTTTTTTACCTATTAAATCATATGAAATTTTATTTTGAACCCTTTCATCCACTATAACCTCACAACCAGTTCCACGAATACAAAGCTTAGTTAATCCTTTTTCACGTAATTTTCTCAATTCTTTTAAATGTTCCGCATCCATTGGCATCTCCTTTCCTAAAATAATTTGATTTTGCTTGATATGTATCTTTATGGCCTTAAGGGTTAATTCATTTATTTTATCGAAAAGTTTATCAGGATCATAGGGCTTTTCTAAAAAATCGTCCATTCCGGCTTCCCAATATTTATCCCTTATTGTTAAATTCCCGGTTAGAGCCATTATTGGAAAATATTTTACTTTCCTACGAATAATTTTTGTTGCTTCATACCCATTCATTAGAGGCATATCGATATCCATTAGACAAAGATCGTATTTCCCTTCATTTTTTAGGGCATGTTCCACAGCCTCCATTCCATTGGAGGCCATGTCAAATCCATAACCTTGAATGTCCATTAACATTCCTATGGCATTTTGAATAAATTGATTGTCTTCTACGATTAAAAGTTTCATATTTTGAAAATTAAGTCACATAACGCCAGCCGTAATCGGCGCATTTGTAGGGAGCGTAGCGAACGAAAAATGCGTCCGAGTTAACGGCATTGTTAGCTGATGATTTCATTGGACGACAAACTCTCCGTTGGCTTTGCCACAAACTACCCGAGGAATTCGGGTCGTTGGACCAGCTTCGATGACCCACACCCCATTGAACTCTGGTGTTCGAATCACAGTAAAATGTAATGCCAATAACGCGTGGAGTTGATCTATAATTCCTGGAAGCTCCCTGACAAGATTTTGCACTCCCTTATCATTTCCCCACGGATTGTCTGCGTGGAGGAATTTCCCAAGACGGTCGTATAATGATTCGAATTGTTTCTTTGTTAAATAACCATCTTTCTTTCGGTCGAAGTGCCACTCACCTGATTTTTTCTTGGTTGCCGGCAAGACCGGTACTGGGTAAAAATCGTTGTTTACCTTACTCAAAAGCTGAATAATTTTTTTAGCATTATAGTCTTTTCTATAGTCCACCGTTCCGTCTGATTTTGACCGTAACTTCTCATAGGCCATTTTGTTCGGCGCAATTGAGGCAAATGCCATGCACTCAAGCGCCTTGCGTAACTGAAGCACGGTTGCTTCAAATGCATAGATGTTGCTCGTTCTTTTTAACTCACTAAAAAACGAGGTGCAAGCGGTGAGACGCTCGAAGGTCTCACTGATTTTACGCAAGTACGTTTGCTGGAGTTCTACTTCACCCATGATCATCCTTTTCAGCTAATGCGGCGTTGAGCCGCCGCCATTAGGGCGGCAAGCCGCAGGCTTGAAGCCCGGTTGGCGGTCGGTTTCGAACGCCTGGTTCGCAAGCCGCCTTCGGCGGCGAAGCGAAACAGTGCGGAGGAACCGAAGGGTCAACGCCGCATTCGCGCCGCCGAAGGCGGCGCGAACAAGCGATTAGACAGTTATACTTCCAGACCGCAACGAAATATTCATAAGCGGTCATTAACAGATTATCTCGCTGATTTCATTATGTTTTGTAAACGACTAATATGCTATTTCTAATGTTAGTCAATAATGAACCAGCCTCCCTCTTGACCTTGCCGCAAATTTAGCACGGGGAAATTGAAAAGTCAAAGAATTTTTCGAGGGGCAGGGGACAGAGGGCAGAGAATGGTGGACAGAAGACGGAAGAGCTGAACAAAGGATGGCTTAAATTCGTTATTCCCAAAGGGCGTGTTTGTAATGCTTGAGGATCAAGGAATCCTTGGTGACCAGTCTGGATGAGTGAACGCGCGCCTGGGCCACTATAAGCCGGTCAAAGGGATCGCGGGTCCAATTCAGTCCGATCGCTTGCTTTATGACCTGGTCAAAGGGAAGTCCGCAAATTTTAAGTCCGACCCGTTTTGAAATATCCTGAAACACCTTTTCTCCTCGCGCCGACACCCTGCCTGTTTCAAAAAGATATTGAAGCTCTAAAAGGACCATTGGAGAAATCAATAATTCTTCCCGCGACAATTCCCCTTGAATCTTTTCCGGAATAAGTTCAATCCTCCCGGCGTACATCCAGGCCACGATGTGGGTATCAAGGTAAATCATGGGATTCCCATTCCCTGGACCAGTCCATGTGGACTATTTCCTCAGGATCACATTTCAGGTAGGGCCTTTTTTTCAGATTGGCCAGTTTATTCGCTGGTTCCTCGGAGGATATCTTCAGCCTGCGGCCTTGGCGGTTGACCTCGATTGGGACGCCCGTCTCAAGGACCTTGTCCAGAATCCTGTAGATATCTTCCCTGAGTTTGGAAGGAGTCAGCGTTTTCATGATATTCATAATAACACCCAACACGTACGTAATCAAGTCAATGTCGTACGGCATTTTTCACTCGCCGAATCTGATAAACGGAATTCAGAATTCTGGAGTCAGAATTCAGAATGCCATCCATGCCCGCTGGGTTTTTCAAGGTTCAAAGTTCGATGTTGGATGTTCGATGTTCGGGCTCCAAACAGTTCCTTTGCCATTTGGATTTTGAGCTTTGAAATTTAGGCCGTCTTTTATGGCGCAGGTAGCAGAAATGCTTCCTCGTCCTGTTTAAGCAGAGCAAAATCGCACCCACCCTCCCGCTTTCTCTGTCCACCATTGCCTTGCATCTCATTGAATTTACAGCTTCCATTGCCTAATCTCCCTCCTGGCACGGCCTATGCTTTTCTATAGGGTGGGAGGGGCAATTCAATGCTACTCGGCATAACGACATTCGGGAAAAAAATATCCCCCCGCTTTGATTTTGCGTTAGGCCTGCTCCTGGTGGAGATCGAAGGGAGTGCAATACTGAAACGTAAAGAGGAATCAATGGAAGGGATGCCCGGCGGGAAGCGGGTATCTTTCCTCGTTGCGCTGGGCGCGCAGGCTATTATTACCGGGGGGATGCGGCGATGTGATTACCATGCCGCTCTCGATGCGGGATTGGAGGTCCATGCCGGATTCATGGGGGAGGTGGAGGAAAATTTGCGGCGGTATCTTTCCGGGACCCTCCCCCGGTTTGGGCCGGGCATGAACCTTACGTTCAGGCATTGACTCAACACTTTTAAATGGAGGAGAGACTCATGGATACCATGATTCCTGTTATTGTGTTTGGTTCAACCGTTGTTTTAATCGCCATTTGGATTTATGCCTCTAAAAAAGAGGACAAGGAAAATAGGTGAGAGCAATGAGAAAAATAAATGTTCTTGCCGTATTGATGCCCATTTGTGTCCTTTGCCTTGCCGTTGATTCTTTCGCGCAAGGAAGAATGTGGGGTATAAGAGGCGGCGGCTGGGGACATGGGTCTCAATACTGCGCTATGTATGATACCCAGGCCGTCGAGACCATCTCCGGAAAAGTGATGAGCGTGGACAAGATCACCCCGATGCGGGGAATGAATTACGGCATCCATCTGATGGTGAAGACGGAGAAAGAGGAAATTTCCGTGCATCTGGGGCCGGGGTGGTTTCTTGAAAACCAGGACATGGCCATTGAAACCAACGACCAGGTGGAAATAACTGGATCGAGAATCACCTATGAAGGAAAACCGGCCCTGATCGCCGCTGAGGTGAAAAAGGGCGGGAATGTCCTCGTCCTCAGGGACAAAAACGGCTTCCCTGCCTGGAGCGGATGGAGGAGGCGGTAATCCCCATAAGAAAGGAGGAGATGCGGCTATGCTCGGAAAGAATTATTTATTTATAGGCTCTGTTGCTGGATTGTTTTTGACGTCGTTTCTATCAACGTCCGTCAGCTATCCCGAACCGGCAAGTTCCATCATAACCGGCAAGGCCCTTTATCGTTTGAATTGCGCGAGATGCCACCAAGCGGACCGGAGCGGCTACGCTCCTTCTTATCCCCCATTGATAAATATCAAAGAAAAATTTTCCAAGGAGAGCATTATGGGAAGAATGGAAAAAGGCAAGGGGCGTATGCCTGCATTTCCTTATTTGTCCATGGCGGAAAAAGAGACCATAGTTTCCTTTCTTTTTGAAAAAGAGGGAGTGGATGATGCGCTTTCGCCTGATGACAGGGCGAATATGATCATTAAAAGCCAGCGCTTATGCCGCCACGCCGTCCATAATCCGCATCCGCCTGTGCTTTGCCGAAGACGCATGGCTCACATGGACGCAGGCGTCCGGTGTTTTGCTGCCGGCGACCACTGCCTAGGCCCGGTGTGCGCAAAATAATGACGAGGAGAAGGGAATAGCGCTCGGAGCTTGTTGAATAGCAACCCTATTTTGAGGAGATGAAAAAATGAACTGGATAGCCCTCATCCTTTTAATATGCCTGATTATTTTCGGCGTCGGATTTTTGATTGCCGACCTCTTCAGGACGAATAGCGAACTGAAGGCCGGCGCGGCCCAAAAAGGGAAGACCCGCATTAAAATCATCGGTGGCTGTGGAAAGGACGGAAGGCGGGAGCCCGTCGTCGAGGTGGACTTCGAGATGGGGACCATCGTCAGCATCGTGGGGCCCACCGGATCGGGAAAGACCGCCTTGATCAACGACATAGAACTCTACGCCAACGGGAATACGCCCACGAAGCGAAAGGTCCTGATCAACGGGGTTTCCCCCTCCGACGAATTCAGCGGCGACCCTTCCCATAACCCCATCGCCCTGATCACCCAGCACACCAATTTCCTGTCGGACCTTCCGGTGGAGAAATTCCTCTCCATGCACGCGAAAATCCGGCAAGGTGACGCCGGGGAGCCGATCGTGCAGGACACGCTCAACTTCGCCAATCAGCTCACGGGGGAGTCCATCAACCCCAGGGTGAAAATGACGGAACTCTCCGGTGGACAGACCCGCGCGCTTCTGATCGCCGACGCGGTGGTCATCGGGAACTCCTCCATTCTTCTATTGGACGAAATAGAAAACGCGGGGATCAACCGGACCAAGGCCCTGGACATGTTGAAAAACTACGAGAAGATATTCATCTTCGTCACGCACGATCCCCGGATCGCGCTCTTGTCCGATTTCCGGATCGTCATGAAGAACGGCGCCATGCGGGAGATCATCAAGACCGACGAGCAGGAAAGAGAGGTGTTCGAGGAGATCAGGAAAATCGACGATCTCATTCTGGACTTCCGGCAGAAGATCAGAGAGGGGGAACGCATCGCGAAATACGAATTGGATGAAAGGATAGATGCCCTGAAGGTGGGCTGAGGAGATAAAAATACCAAATGACAAACATCAAATCCCAAATAAGTTCCAAAAACAAAATATCAAATTAAGCCTTTCGATATTGTAATTTGGAATTTATTTGAAATTTGTGATTTGAGGTTTGGTATTTTCAGTTCCGGTCATGCCTGCTTAGGGAGAAAAAAATGAAGCTCATTATATGCGCGGGACCGCCCACCAGCGGGAAGACCACTGTGATCCGGCAGGCGATGCGCCGCTTGGTCTCCAAGGGCCACAAGCCGGCCTTTCTGAAGGTGGACGTGCAATACGCGGACGAGGACGAAATAATGAAGGCGGAGTTCCGGATACCGGCCCGGAAGGTGTATTCGGGGGACCTGTGTCCCGACCACTGCACCGTGCTGGTCCTGGGGGAGGCGGTGAAGTGGGCGGAGGGGGAAAATTGCGGCATGCTCATAGTGGAAACCGCCGGACTCTGCCTGCGGTGCGCCCCTTATATCAAGGGTTCCCTGGGCGTGGCGGTCCTGGAGGCCACGAGCGGTATCAATCTCCCCAAAAAACTCGGCCCCATCCTGTCCCTGGCCAACATGGCCATAGTCACCAAGATAGACCTCGTGTCCCAAGCCGAGCGGGAGGTCTTTCTTTCCAATATTCTGGATGTGGCGCGGGTGGGGGTCATCGAGACGGACGCCCTTCACGGGATCAACATCGACCGCCTGGTCCAGAAGATCGAGGAGGCGGAGGAGATTCAAGGACCCCTGGAACTAAAAGGGAACCCTCCACTGGGCACGTGCACCATCTGCGTGGGGAAAAAGGAGATCGGCTGGAAGGGGCATTTCGGCATTGTGCGGTCCCTGGACTCGCCGGACCTCTTTTATCGCGGTGAATGAAATGAAATCCTTGACGGAAATTTTGCGCATGTTTGAGGGGCCAGGACCCGGGGACGCCGGGGCCATCCTTGAAAAACTGCCCGGCAAGGATTGCGGGATCTGCGGTTTTTCCACGTGCAGGGAATTCGCGGGGATGGTTTTGGAAAAACCAGAGGCCATGGGCAGGTGTATTTTTCTGGGAAAGCCGGAAGGCTCTCCGGTCGTGGAAGAACATGAAAGGGAAAATATCCCCTGGAAAGACATCCTCGGTAGGGAATACGATTTTATCCTGGACCGGTTCCCCAACGAACCGGGTCCGAGGGAAACCATCCTGCCCTTCAATCCCGCCAATGTTGAAAAACTTCAAATCAAGAAAGGCTACGTTTTATACGGACGCCCCGCCTGGGCGGGATGTCCGGTCACCCACTGCGGAGTGGTGATGGAACCCCCGGATTACTTCAACGGCCTGATTGAGTGGTGCGTCGTCGGCCCCCTGGAGGCCAGGGAAAGGGGGATACATATCGGGCATTACAATCCCATCGCCTATGAAGGTTTGGCGTTGTGTGCGAACAAGGATCTGCAATTCGGACGGAGGTATTATTTCCTGCCGAGGTACTGCATGCTCCAGGCGCGGCATTCGGGGGTCCTCAATATGCTGGTGAAGACAAGCGAGGGGACGCGCGCCCGCCTGGAAGGAATCATGTTGGGTTGATCCCGCCGCTTCCCTTGAAGCGAGTCATCGATCGCTCATGAATTTCCTATTAAATTTCAAATATTTTTTCCGGCGCGTTGGTGAGTGGATGCGTTAACTATCTCAGCCTCTTTCCCTCTCTTCTTCCTTTTGGCCATGCCTGTGGTCCGCCTTTTTCACCTTTTTTTCCACGACCAGCCTGAGACCGCCGCTTCTCGGATCAATTCCAAGGGAGGCGTTTCCCTCTATAATGGACAAAAGGTCATGCCCTATGAGCTTTTTTTTCCACCCTTGCATAAGCGTATGTTCCATCGCGGAACCTGTCTTATATGATTTGACGAACTCCTTTATTTCCTTGCGGGAGGCGAGAAAGGCGGGATTTATCTTGAGTTTCTTTCCCCGGTGCTGGGTGAAGGACCAAAGGAGCCCCTCGGCGCCGTTTGAAAAGTCATCATTTTCCAATGGCGGCAGAACAGGCCATTCGCTTTTTGGCGCGGCAAGCCCTTTGCGGATAGCTTCCAGTATGTCGGGTCCGTTGTTCTTGATCTCATTTGGATGCAACCCCCGGACGAGTTTAAGGTCCTTAACGCACGAAGTGGCCTGTCTTGCCAGGGCCAACAGGGTCTCCTCCCGGACTATGGCGTTCAGAAAACGGTCCCTTTTCCGGGCCTCCAATTCGCGCCAGGCCGCCAGTTCACGCAAAACCGCCAGTTCCCTGGGCCTCAGGGACCTGATGCCTTTTATTTTCCGGTATTGATTTTCCGGCAGGGGAAGTTCGTAAAGGGAAGGGTCTTCCATCCGGATGAATTCCTCTTCAAGCCATTCCTCCCTTTTATGTTCCCGCAACTTATTAAGTAAAAAATCCTGGGCCTGGAGCAGGTAACGGACGTCGTTCAAGGCATAGGAGACCTGGTTTTCGGAAAGCGGGCGCCGGGTCCAGTCCGTATAGGTCTCGGATTTGTTCAGCCGGACCCCTACCGCTGATTCCACCAGTTTCAGCAAGGATATCTGGGCGCCGAAGCCGACCAGTGAGGCGGCCATCTGTGTATCGAAAATATTTCTTACCGGCTTGCCGGAGTTTTGGTAAATTATTTCAAGGTCCTGCTTGCCGGAATGAAAGACCTTCATCACCTTGTGATTATGCAAGATATCTAGTAAGGGGTCCAGGGACTGTATCGCCAGGGTATCGATAGCCGCGCAATCATTTTCGGAGGCCACCTGCACAAGAGCAAGGATGGGGAAATAGGTCTTTTCCCGCATGAATTCCACGTCCACGGCTAAACGTGAAACGCCCTTAAGGCTGGAGCAGAAGCTTTTCAGTTGTTTTATATCCGTGATGAGCATTTTATAAATATCCTCCGGAGAATTATTGAAGAATTAAAATTGAAAAATGTCATGCGCCATGCGTGGTGCGTCGTGCGCTCATGACTTCAGGGCTATGAAGCCATACTGAGTTTAGTTTATGGCATTGCGGCTTCACGTTCAATTGCAGGGGAAACCACATCCCCCTTGGTCCCCCTTTGGTAAGGGGGAATACGAGGACCGTCCCTAAAACGGGGAACGTCCCTAAAATGGGATCTGTTTTAATTCCCCCTTGGCAAGGGGGATTAAGGGGGATGTAAAAAATAGCTAATGAGGCTTTCTCTGGTTTTTCATGACAACCCTGTGAACGGTTACAAAAAGTTCTTCCTAAAAATGGAAATTATGCTATCTTTTTACATCCACCATAATCGAGGAAAGAGGGCCTTCGTCCTTACCCTCTGAAATTTCCACCAATGCCTCCCAAACGAACCCTTCCTGTCCTTCCTTATCCGCCACTTTCAGCCAGGGTTTGCCTTGATGGAAAACAGCTATCTTTTCCACCAACAGGAAACGCGCCCCCTTCATGGCTGTTCCAAGCTGCGGATAATTCAGGCCCGGACCCTCACGAATAATTACATCATCAGTTGAGATCACGACAAAGGACCTCTTCTCATTTGGAGCCTTTTGTTTTGTCTCCGCCTGGCCATCAGGATTTTCCGCGGGCAAGTCCGGCGCCGCTGGTGGCGGGGACGCCTGCTTCTCTCCTTGGGCCGCCACGGCCAAGCCGCCCCAGATATAACCAGAGTTTCCCTTGCCGTCAGCCACCTTGAGCCAGGGAATTTTTTGATAAAGAACATCCGAGGTTTCAATCAACTCAAAGCGATCTCCCTTTTTGGCCTCTCCAACCTTTTCAAAGTTGACACCCGGACCTTTCCTCAAGGACGCGGTTTCATTTTTGATAATAATGAATTTTTTAAGATACTCCTCCGGTTTTCCAGCTTTTGGCTCTACTTTTCCCTCAACCGGAGCAGTAGGCTGAGGAGGGGCAATGTCCCCGGCCTTTGGCCCGGTTTCCTCTTTTTTTAGTGGCGGTAATGGGGATGGCTGCTCCACCTTTTTGGGCAAGGCGGTCTCTTTTTCGCCCACCGGGGCAGCAGGCTGTGCTGCTTCCGGTTTTGCCGGTTCTTCCTTTGGCTTTTCCGCTTTTGGCTCCGCTTTTTCCTCAGCCTGGGCCGCAAGCAGCGGAGGAATTCCAGACTGAACAGGGGCAGTTGCCATGGCAGGCGCCGCTGCTCCTGCCTCCTCTTTCTTCTTTTCTTCCACAAGCGGGGGAACAGCGGGTTCCTGGATTGTTTGCGGCTCCACGGGCTTTTCCTCTTTCGCCGGGCCTTCTTTTCCCGCCGGCGATTCCGCTGGAGCGGCCGGGGGCTGCTCCGCCTTTGCCGGGGTTTCCGTTGATCCAGCGGCGTCCTTCGATTCTTTTTCTCCCTCAAAAAGCACGAAGATAGGATTGGCGATGAGATAATTGTCCCCATGTATATACGCCTTGACCCTGTAAAAGACCGTCTCGCCGGGATTGAAGTAATCGTCCTCAAGTTGAAAGTCCACTGGCGTGGTGGCCGTGGCCTCCTTGATTTTTTCACCCGACCGGATTATTGACAGCGTCAATTCATGGTTTTTCCGGTCCGTTGTGCTTAACCTGACCCTGATGCTTGGTTTTTCAGATACATTTATGGCGTCCCCCATGATGGCCTTCTCCGAGCCATCCGCCTTTTGGACGCTGAATTCATCCAGTGAAAGCCTGTAGTCTTTTTGCTGGGATTGCCTGACCGCGTACAT
Source organism: Nitrospinota bacterium (assembly GCA_016212295.1). Lineage (GTDB taxonomy): Bacteria > Nitrospinota > Nitrospinia > JACRGO01 > JACRGO01 > JACRGO01. The sequence goes on from JACRGO010000164.1 coordinate 26,135, forward strand.
TTTTCCGCCGCGCATAGCGGCTATAACGCCTTCCTTTGTTTTGCTGGCAACCAGGAATATGGTCTTTACGTCACTCAGGCGGATATTGGATGTGCCTTCGCAATGATAGTCATGGCCGCCGATTCCCCAAACCGCGTTCTTTCTTTCCCCACGCAGAAATTGCGTAAGGGCCTGGTCCCATTCCCGGCCAGGCTCGGTAACCGTTATGGTGTCCTCGTACACGGCTTGAAATCCCGTATAGCCATAGGTCAATAAAAGGTCCTGTGGATGTGGAGGGGTGTTGACGCTGATCGGCCCTTTTTGGCCTATGCCTGAAGAGGATTCCGGATGATGCCAAAAGGTCATTGCGCCCAGGCTGTTTGCGTAATCCAGGGTCAACTGCCACGGGGTCAGGCCCTGGGGACCGTGGTATTGGTCAAACGGGGAACTCCTGAAGGGGTGATAGCTTATCATGAGCAGCAAGTTGATGGACAGAACGGCGATTCCCCCTATTCGGAAATAGCCTTCCCATAAAATCATGACCGCCCCCACCAGGGCGGACAGAAAAAAGAAGATGAATCCCTTGAAAAAACTCCAGAAATATTCAGTTGAGAAATTGCTGTCCAGGGTGGGCAGTCCCTTGTAATCCGACGGGTTTTCCATTCCCACGATGCTGATATGGTTCTCCCAAAGGTTGGCGGTAAGGTCATTTGAAAAAACGCCGCCTGTCCAGTAATAAAAAGGCGCGCTTTCCACTCCGGGAATCGCTATAAAGTTTTCAAATTCGTATTTAAGGTTTTCAAAGGCGCGAAGATAACTGTCGGCGCCGTTCAGCAAAAGAGAACTCTTCTCAACCTTCTTTCTAAGCAGGTTCCTGAACGGAAATATCCCGTATTCCAGGGAATAGCGGTCATGGTCCATAACGATCATGGCCTCTATTTTTCTTTCAATGCACATCTCGGCCAGGGTCTTGAGGGTGAAGCATCCATCGGAGAATTTACTGCGGAGGTCAGTGACCCCTACAAGCGGGATATATTCCATTTTATGGTCTCCCCTTTTGCCCGTCCATTTTTCCTCTTCCCCAAAACCCTGGGAAGGAATGATAACGGCAATCAAAGAAAGGGCAAAAAAAACTATAACCTTATGTATTCTTTTCATAACGCCTTGCGTCTGGTCCATTCACTGTAAAGTTTGTCGATTTTGTCCACCATGGACTCCAGGCTGAATTCCCCTGCCTTCTTCCTTCCATTCTCCCCAAGGGAATTTCTCAATCCTGGGCCAGCTAATAATTTTAACACTGATTGGGCCATGATTTCAGGCGCTTGCGCGGGGACAAGAAATCCGTTGGCGCCGTTATCCACAACGCTTGGGACCCCTCCCACCTCCGTTGCCACTATAGGCAGTCCGCAGGCCATGGCCTCCACCAGCACCCTGCCCATGCCTTCATTCAGGGATGTGAGAAGAAAAACATCCATTGCGCGCAACCAATCCGAAAGGTCATCCAGCCAGCCTGGAAGGAGCAGGGAATCCTGCAAATTTAATTTCCTCGCCAGGTCGGAGAGGTCTTCTCGCAATGGCCCTTCTCCCATTATTACAAAAAAAGCCCTTGGCTCCGCCCTTTTTATCAGAGCGGCGGCTTGCAGAAAATCATCGTATCCTTTCACAGGCACAAGCCTTCCCGCGGATCCCACTACCAATGCGTCTTCCGGGATGCCGTGGACCCTTTTAATTTCCCTCACAGCCTGCGGATTGTGTTTCACAAAGCGGTCCAGGGGAACGCCGCTGTGGATGGTCCGGAATTTTGCCCGCTTAGCGATGCCGAAGTGGATATGCTCCTCCATGCATTTATCGGTAAGGGTGATGATTGAGTCCGAGACAGCGGCCGAGGCCCTTTCCAGGAAAATAAAAAGCCGTGTCTTCCATTCGCCGAAATAACCGGAGAAAACGTGTCCGTGAGGGGTGTGAATGATAACCGGCGCTCCGGCGAAAAAAGCGGCCCACCTCCCTATTATTCCCGCCTTGGAGGTGTGGGTGTGGACGATATGGAATTTTTCTCTACGAATCAAAAACATTAATTGAAAGAAGACCATAAGGTCGAAAACCGGATGAATCCGCCTGACCAGCATGGGAAGGGTGAGAAACCTGACCCCGCTTTCCCCGGCCTCTTTCATGGCCCGGTCCACGGACGTCCTTTCCCCTTGGTCCATATCGGACTCCAGGGACAATCCAGAGGCAAGGAATATTATATACCCTTTCCCGGCAAGGCCGACGCAGGAGGAAAGGGTATTTATGGCTGATCCGCCCTTGTCCAGGCGGGCAATGATATGCAGGACCTTAAATTTTTTGAGCACCTATGTTCTGGAAGCTGGAGATTTATGGTTTTTAAGAAAATATTTTTTGAAAATTTCCGGAACACCAAGAAAAATAAATATATTTTTTTATTCCTGAGATGCTGAACACACCTTATTGAGCCATGATCGAAAAAAACGGCTTCAAAATCAACGTGATGATAGGACAAAAGCCCTTAATTGTCAAGGTATTATGGGCGTGACAGGGAAGTGGAAGATATAGGAAATTAAAGGAATATTTTAGTGTGTTTCGTGTATTTCGTGGTTCAACTGCTTTTCTAAAAGAAAAATTAAAACCGTTGGATTCCTGCTTTCGCTGGAATGACTGGTGAAAAATCACAATTTGTAGCCGTATTGAGTATAGATAAAGGGAAAATCAACTTTTTAAATAGAACGCTGATGACGCGGATTATTCTGATTTTCACGGATTAAAATAAATTTCATCCGCGCTAATCCGTGTCATCCGCGTTATCCGCGTTCTATTTTTTAGTTCGTCGAAGGGCGTGAGTTCATTTTTAATTCAAATATGCGATAATTGTAAATGAAAAATACAGGTTTAAAATGAATACCACCGAATTTGATTATGAACTTCCACGGGAACTGATAGCCCAGTACCCTGCCGGGGAAAGGGACCAGTCCAGGCTTTTGGCGGTGGACAGGCAAAAGGGGACAATCCTCCACTCCAGGTTTCAAAACCTCCCGGGGTTTCTTCAACGCGGCGACCTCCTTGTCCTTAATGACACCAAGGTCATCCCCGCAAGGCTGATCGGAAAAAAGGCCGGGACCGGCGGAAGGGTGGAACTGCTCCTATTGGAGCCGGCAGGAAAAAATGCCTGGAAGTGCATGTTCAAGCGCGGCAAGAAATTAGCAAAGGGGAACAAAATCATTTTCAAGGATGGGGAATTCAGCGGCAAGGTAATGGAGGAAGTCCTGGAAGGGAAGGGATTCGTTGAATTTGACTATTCCGGAGACTTTTGGGCGGCCCTGGAGCGGTTTGGAAGCGTCCCCCTCCCCCCTTACATCAGAAGAAACGAGTCCCTGTCCTTTCATGACGCGGAGAGATACCAGACCGTGTTCGCAAGGGACCCAGGCTCTTGCGCCGCACCCACGGCGGGCCTTCATTTCACGGAGAAGATTTTCAGTGGATTGAAAGCCGCCGGGGTGGACCTTGCCTTTGTCACCTTGCACGTCGGGCCAGGGACCTTTCTCCCCATCCGCGCGGACGAGGTGGAATTGCATCGAATGGAGCCGGAGTTCTTTCGCGTTCCCCATGAAACAGCGCAGGTATTGGAAAGAGCCAGGGGCGGACGCTCCCGCGTAATCCCCGTGGGAAGCACCGCACTCCGGTGCATTGAATCGGCCTTTAGGGATGGAAGGGCAGGACCTGTGGAACGTGGATACACTGACTTATTCATCTATCCGGGATACGAGTTCCAGCGGGTCAATGGGCTTATCACCAACTTCCATCTCCCAAGGTCCACGCTCTTTGTCCTGGTCTGCGCCCTGGCCGGGACCGGCCTCATGAGGTTAGCCTACCGTGAGGCCGTGGAAAACCGTTACAGCTTTTACAGTTACGGCGACGCCATGATAATACTGTGAGAGTTGGAAGTAAAAGTTAACAGTGGCCAGTTGTCAGGGGGCAGGATAATATTAGTTATTGGAATTTTGAGTTTATTTGAAATTTGTGATTTGAAATTTGGAATTTGGAATTTGGAATTTCATTCCGGTTTTTAAGTTTGCCAGATGCTCATTCATCCTTCACTGGAACCCATACGCGAAAAAGTCGAAAAGGGGGAAAGGCTTTCCTTCCAGGACGGCCTGGACCTTTTCAGGTCGCCCGACCTCCTGGGTGTCGGCGCTCTGGCCAATATAGTCCGCGAACGAAAGAACGGCAACAGGGCGTACTTTATTGTCAATCGCCACATCAATCCCACCAACATCTGCAAGAACCGGTGCAGGTTCTGCGCCTTCAGCAAGAACGCCGGGGAGGAGGGGGCATACGCCATGGACCTCGAGGCCGTCCTGAAGTCCGCCGCCACCGGTCCCAACGCCGGTCCCAGCGAATTTCACATCGTGGGCGGACTCCATCCGGAGTGGCCGTTTCATTTTTATGAGGAGATGCTGCGCGCCTTGCGGGACCGGTTTCCTAACGTCCATCTGAAGGCATTCACCGCGGTGGAAATAGCCCACTTGGCGGAGGTCTCCGGCCTTGGGATCGAGGGGACTCTGTTGCGGTTGAAGGAGGCCGGGCTTGGCTCCCTGCCCGGCGGGGGGGCTGAGATCTTCAATCCAGCCACGCGAAATAAACTCTGCCCTGAAAAGATCACGGGCGGGAAATGGCTTGAGGTCATGGAGACGGCCCACGGGCTGGGCATTCCAAGCACCGCCACCATGCTTTACGGGCATATTGAGTCAGCGGAGGACAGGGTGGACCATTTGATCAGATTGCGGGAACTGCAGGACAGGACCAACGGCTTTCTATCGTTCATTCCCCTGGCCTTTCATCCGAAGAACACCGATTTTCACTGCTTGTCCGCCTCCACCGGACAACTCGATCTCAAAGTCATGGCCGTCTCCAGACTGATGCTTGATAACTTTGCCCACATCAAGGCGTACTGGATCATGCTCGGACCAAAGATATCGCAGATATCCCTCATGTTCGGGGCGGATGACATGGACGGGACAGTGGTTGAGGAAAAGATCACACACGCCGCAGGAGCAGAGACGGCGCAGTTTACCGCCAGGGAGACCTTCATAAATTTGATCAGCGGGACGGGCCGCGACCCTTACGAGCGCGACGCCTTGTACCGGAGAATGGATAAAGTGTGACTAAAGGGAAAAGAGTAAAGTAAAAATAAATAGGCCCTTACAAAATCTCCCTTTTAAAACCGATCTTCTTCATTATCCTGTAAATAGTCATCCTCGGTATTCCTGAAATCTCCGAGGCGCGGGTTATGTTGCCTTCCGACTTTTTCAGCAGATTTTCCATGTATCCCTTGTCAAAAACATCCAAATACCTTTTCTTCGCCTCATGGTAATTCAGCTCGTCGAATTCAAGAGGCCGGGCTGCCGCTGGTGCGCCGGATCCACCGGAAATGTTTTCCGGGAGGTCCTCAACCCCTATGCCGTTGCCGCCTGCGAAGGAAGCGGCCCTTTCAAGGCAATTTTGCAGCTCTCTTATATTGCCCGGCCAGGGATAGGCTTTGAGCCTGTCCATGGCTTCCCTGGAAACGGCCAGGACCGGCAAGCTGTGGGACCCGGCGTACTTTTTCAGAATGGAATCGCAAAGCAGAGGTATGTCCTCGGCCCTCTCCCGAAGCGGCGGGAGGGTGATTGAAATCACGTTGAGCCGGAAATAAAGCTCCTCGCGGAATTTCTTCTCTTCAATGCATTTACGCAGGTCCCGGTTCGTGGCTGAGATTATCCTGATGTCGAGGTCGATCTCCTTGCGGCCCCCGACCTTGCGGATTTTCCGCTCCTGCAGCACGCGGAGCAGCTTGGACTGCAGGTCCATCCCCAACTCAGCTATCTCGTCAAGGAACAGGGTCCCGGTGTTGGCGGTTTCAAAAATACCCTCCCTTGAAATATGCGCGCCCGTAAAGGACCCCTTCTCGTGTCCGAATAGCTCCGATTCTATGAGGGTCTCAGGCAAGGCCGCGCAGTCTAACGGCACGAAGGGCCGTCCCAAGCGGCGGCTGTTGGCGTGGATTGAGTGCGCGATCAATTCCTTCCCTGTGCCGCTCTCTCCCAGGATCAGGACGTTTGAATGGGTCCCGGCGATTTTTTTAATTGTTTCAATGACATTTTTTATCCCCTGGCTCCGTCCTATGATATTGTCGAAGCAAAAATTATCGGAAAGTTGTTTTTTGAGGGCGCGGTTTTCCCTGGCCAGATCAATGGTCTTAAGAGCCCGGTCTATGGAGTGCTTCAACTGGTCGGAGGTGAAGGGCTTGGGAAGATAGTCGAAGGCGCCCTCCCTGATGGCCTCAACCGCTGATTCTATGGACCCGAAGGCGGTAAAAATTATGACGGCCAGATCCGGATGCCTTTTCTTAACCTGATGGAGGAACTCAATACCGCCCATGCCGGGCATTTTTAGATCGGACAGCGCCAGCGCGGGCGATTCTTCCCCGATAATCCTCAGGGCCTCCTCTCCATTCGGAGCGGTGATGGGGGAATAGCCCATGGCGCGGAGGAGCCGGGCGCAGTTCTCCAGCATGTCTTCCTCGTCATCCACCAGGAGAATGCGGTCTTTTTTCATGAAACCATTCCTCAATAAATTAGCCGCCAAGGACGCGAAGCCACGCAAAGTTTTTTGTTTTCTTAGCGGTCCTTGGCATACTTCGCGGTTTTCATATTGAAACCATTTCAGGCGCCATTAGATCGTGGCTGGAGGAATAGTTTGAATCCGAGAGGACCAATTGCTTGGCCATGAAGTTTTTTAAATTTATTGCTATGGGGCCGAGAAGATTGGCGGTGACAGCGGAAGTTTCCCGCTTGATGGAAACGAAAGTCAGGATCAAAAGGCCGGACTTGTCCTTCACGCCCAGAAATTCCAGGTCCGTTTTTTTTATGTCCGCTTCATACTCCGGAAAAAAATGGATGGGGTCCATGATGACAAAGGCCAGGCCAGGCTCATCCACGGACTGGAACCACTTGAATGGGGACTCAGGCGCGTGGTCCAGTATGGCGTATTTTTTGTTTCCTTCAAATCCAATGACCCCTTCGGGCATCGTGATTATCTGGCTGTCTTCCACATTGACTTCGCCGAACCGCGTTGTGTTTATTTCCATAATCGTCTATTCCATAAAATAAGCAAATAGCGTAATTATTCAGCGTCTTTTTATAAAAAAATCACTCAATTCTACCCCGAAGGGGTTACATATAATAGCCCAGGGTTGCCGAAGGCTACCATGTGCTGAAATAAATATCCCCTTTGGGTAATAAAAAAACGCTAATTACAAAAAAACAAACAAGGAAAAGAAATTGTTTTGTACATTCAGTAGTTGTAATTTGTAATTTATTAAAAGTCTCATAATAGTACTTACAGAAACAAACTCCATTAAGTTAAGGAAAATACTTTTTTTCAAGCCTGAAAGGCTGATTTATTATAGCCCTGGGCAACGCCCTGGGAACGGAATTAAATAAGATTTTTAGCCCTGAAAGGGCGACTTAGATATGGTATCCTTTTAAATCGCCCTTTCAGGGCTGGAATGCTTTATGTTCCTTATCCCAGGGCGTTGCCCTGGGCTATATTAAGTCAGCCCTTCGGGCTTTTTTCAGAATATTTCCCCTTAACTTAATGGCAGTGAGGCGGAGCCTGGGAACGAGAGGCAAGCCGCGACGCGCAACCCGCGTAATCCGTGGTTAAAAACAGAATTTCATTTTTTCCTGCCCGCCAAAAGTCCCGCAAGTCCATCCAGATCGTTTACCCCGGCGGCAGCGGCTTTTTTATTTTCCTCCAGTATTTTCTCAAACACTTCCCCGCGATAAATGAGGACATTGTCCGGGGCTTCAATGCCTATCTTGACGGTCCCTCCCTTGATCTCCACGACGGAAACCTTTGTCTTTCCGTCGATGAATATGCTCTCGCCAGATTTTCTAGTCAGGACCAACAAATCCCATTCCCCCAGGCAAAGGTCTTTTATAATGCAGAAATTTTCATTCTTTACCGCTTCAATGACCAATGACTAATGACCAATAACCATCCTCTTATCTCAGGAAATCCACAAGCGTGGGCGGGAGTATTCTTGCCGTGGTGGAAAGCGAGGCGTTCAGGGCGGTCTCGAGCGCGGCAAGCTGGGTGGCCGACGCCGCGAAATCGTCATTCTCCGTCAAGGCGACAGCCTGAGTGGAGTTTTCCCTGTTGACGTTCAGGGATTCCACGTTGGAATTAACCATGTTCACCCTCGCGCCGACTGTCCCGCGAACGTTGCTCATGTTCTCGGATATTACCCCCAGATTTTCCACTAGGGCGGAAACGGCCCTTATGTCATTATTGGCAAACGCGGCCCTTAAGGAGGTAAGGGTGGAAAATAAGCTATTGGCCCCTCCCAATCCCAAATCAGAGGCCGTGGTCCCTGTACCGGAATCCAATACCACTGGGATGGTCGCGCCTGTGGTGGAGGCGAGTTTCAATCCGTTCCCGGCGCTGTTGATCGTCGCGTTAAGATTCAGCCCCGCGTTGTTGAAGGCGTTCAGAATGTCCTGCACTGTCGCGGCATTGCCGAAAGTCACCACCCCGGAGGCGGCGCCGTTAACCACCCTGACGTCGGAAAGCGTTATCCCGTTTCCTCCCTTCAAAAGGGAGAGCGGGGTGGCGGCGGTAATCGCGGGCTGGGCCTTTATCCCCTGAATGGTCTGCGCGGCATTGCCTATTACTCCCAATTCCCTGGCCGTGGTTCCGGTCCCGGCGTCCTGCACCACCAGGTTCCCTGTGGGATTTAAGTTATTGTCAGTTATGGATATGCCGTCCCCGGCGCTGTTGATGGACGCCGAAACTCCAAGCCCGGAGGAGTTTATGGAATTGATCACATCCCCTACCGTGAAATTAGCGCCTATGGCTACAGTGGCGGAATTTCCAAGCCTGTTGGTGATGGAGAACTGGCCGGCAGGCGCTCCATTGCCATGATGGAAACCGGATATAAGGGTGTTGGCGTCAATATCCGCGTTCAGGTCGGCCGCAAAAACACTGGAGCCGACAAGGTTGAGGCCGACCATGTTTCCATCGTTCACCTCCGCCTGCACTTCCGTGTTATCGCCGACATAGTTGATTTCCGATCCGTTTTGCCGGATCGGACTTTCCGCGGTGCTTTGCCCTCCCATAACATACCTGGACCCGAATTTGGAATTGACCAGTGACACTGCTTCGTTTATCCACAAGGATATCTGGCTGGCGGCGGAGCTCCTTTGCGCCTGGTTCGGCAGGAAGTTGGCCTGCTGCACGCCCAAGCTCCTGGCGGCGTCAGTGATATTTTGCAGACTCGACACCACTGAATCCGTCTGGCGGAGAAAATTCGTTGAGTATTCGGCGTTTCGGATATACTGGGCCTGGGTGGCCGCCTCTTTCCGGTAATTCAATATCTGGCGGGTCCCTATGGGGTCGTCGGACGGCCTGTTGATTTTCTTTCCAGTGACAAGCTTTTCCTGGGTCTTGTTCAACTGGTCGGAGATGCGAAGGATGTTATCCGTCGCTGTCCTCATCTTTATGCCGTTAGTAATTCGTATAGCCATTTTCAGATCGCCTGTTGAAGCGCCTTTAACATTTCCTCGACGGTTGACATGAGTCTGGCCGAGGCGTTGTATGCCTGTTGAAATTTTATTATGTTGACCATTTCCTCGTCAATGGAAACCCCGGCGATGCCTTCCCGTTGACTAAAGAGCTGCTTCTGGATGGCGTCCTGATGCTCCATCCCCTGGGCCGCCTTCAGGCTTTCGATTCCAACGTCCCCTACCAGGGAAGCATAATATTCCTGAAAGGTAACGGCGCCGGAGCCGGCAAGCAAGGTGTTGCCTTGAAAGACAAGGCTGTTCTGGAGATCGGCCAAGCTTGTGGCATTGGACCCGTCCCCTGGAAACAAAGTCTTGCCTGCGGCGACTTTATTAGGGTCGGCGGACACAGCGGAATTTACCGCCATGCTCAAGGCCGCGCCCTCCGACGAGTTGAAGGTGAACTTGTCCCCAGCTTGCGCCGAACCGGACAGCGTAACCCGTATCCCGTTTCCAAGGTCCACGGCACTTCCGGAAGAAAAGCTGAAGGTCCCGGAGGCTGACCCTCTGCTCACATTGAAAAGGGAAAAACTCCCCCCGCCGGTTATATCGATCCGGTAATTATCCGTGGAAACAAAGCCCTGCTGGCCAACCACGCCTGAAATCGTGGCGTTCCCGGCGTTATTTACATCTGAACGGGCGGTGACGCTTAACGAAGAAAAGAAGTCCACTCCCCTGTTTTTATCAAGCCCATAACCGGATGAATGGACGCGGTTGACCTCCCGGATGATGCCGGCCGCGAATTTATCCAGACGATTCAGGTAGCCGGGAATGACCGTGTCCCGCACGTAAAGATGCCCTTTTAGGGAGCCGGAGTTGATTTCCTGTGTGATATTAGTCAAATTCCCCTGGCCGTCGTTGATGTTGACGTCCACCAGCCCATTGTTGTTTCCATTGATGGATGTCTCCATCTGGAAGGCCGTCTGTCCCATGACCAGAGTCTTTCCCTTAGTGGTGGTGATGATCAGTTCCTTGGTGCCCGGGTCTTCGTAAGTGGTAATGTCGAGGATATCGGCAAGGGCCTTGACCTTTTCATCCCGCCTGTCCCTCAAGTCGTTAGCCTGTATTTGGTTCTTTTCCGACGCATGGATTGTTTTGCTTAAATCCGTGATCTCAGAGGTCAAGACATTCACCTGTGTGACAGTCTGCTTTATCTGCTCTTCCATGTTGGTTTGGGTCCTGTTGAGATCGCTGGAAATACGCCTCATGTTGTCGGCCATAAGGGAGGCGTTGGCGATAACAGCGGTCCTTTCCGTCATTCCCTTCGCGTTCAGGGAAAGGTCGTGAAAACTGTTAAAAAACTGGCTGACGCTGTTGGACATGCCCCTGTTGTCGGATTCGTTGAAAATTGTTTCCAACAGGGAAACCGCCCTGTTCGCTGTCTTATAAAAGGATTGGTTGGAAGCCGAGCTATTCAATTGGCTGGTTATGAAACCGTCCGCCGCCCTTGTAATGGAGCCAAGCTTTACGCCGGTCCCAAGGGAAGACGCCTGCATTTCCACCAATTGGCGGGAATAGCCGGGCGTATTCACATTCGCCAGATTCTGCCCGGTGACCTCAATCCCTGTTTGTTGCGCCAGTATGGAGGACCTTGAGATATTAAGAAGTCCATATATGTTTGTCATTCTTCACACCCTTGAATTTAACACCCGTCCCTGGCCGTTAGGGAGATTTCTGGTTTTTCCGTTAGCGGAATATTCCTGCTGGCCCCATACCAATTTCTCCAGGAAATTTCTCGTCTTGCCCAGGGAGGCTGAACATGCCTCGACCAATGACTTGTTTCGTTTTCCTTCCTTTGACACTGACTCGATTTGTTCCTTAAGCTTTTTCCTTAAACCAAGCAACTTTCCGGAACCAGGCTCTCCAAAAAACCTGGACAGCCTTAAAAGGGTCAATTCTTCCCCTGGAACGTTAAATTTTGCCGAGTAGTGGGCAATTATTTCTCTTCTTTTTTTCTCGTTGGCCTCCAACTTTTTCACAAGGGCCTCTTTTTCCTTAGCTGATTTAAGGATATCCTGAAAGGAATTTTCCTTTACAGCCTCCCTTTCCTTGGACAATGATTCCAGGAGATTCTCGTAAAGTACGATTTTTTCAGTCAAAATATCAATAAATTCCTTGTTTTCCCGTTCCATGGCTTTTCTTCGAAAAATTCCGGTCTCTGGGTTTTTATCGGCCAAAAGTAATTAAACATGAATGGCCCTTCTCTCTTTTATGATTTATTCTTTTCAATTTTCGGACCGTTTTGTATTATTACGTTCCGAAATTTGCGTTGTCCGCTCAAATTTTTTGAGCCAGTCCCATAGCGCGGCATGGCCGCAACCAAAATAAATTTCTCTTGCAGTATTCAAAGCCGGATTTATTTCAAGCGGAAAACGCAAATTTCGGAACGTAATAATATCATCGAACGTTTGAATACATCGAAATTTATTTTGGTTGCGGCCATGCCGCGCTATGAAAATTGCCTGTAAAGCATGTCCGCTATGCCAAGTCCCTTGGTTTTCGCGGCGCTTTTTGTCACTTCCTGGTCCATCATGGATTGATAAATTTCCTCTGCTGAGCTTTTCAAGAGGTCGGATTTGGGAACGGCCTCGCGCATGTGCTTTAGCATGGTAAAGGTCAAAATGGATTCAAACTCCTGGGCTGCCTCCTTCAGTTTTTTGTCGTCCACCCCTTTTTTCAATTGGGACGACATGCCTTTGAGTTTTTCCACGCTGCTTGCAAGCTGAGTGTCTTTCGTGGGTATTTTTGAAATTGGAAGGAATTCGGACATGAGGATTTTCCTCCTGAAAGGTTGGTTAAAAGGAAGCCGCCCACCCCCTCCCCTCGATTTAGTGGGCGGCTGGAAAGGGACAAGGTCCCTTTTATAAAATGACGAGTTCAGCCTGCAAGGCGCCTGAAGCCTTGATGGCCTGGAGGATCGAAATGAGGTCCTTAGGCTTGACGCCTATGGAATTAAGCGCGGTAACCACCTCCCCGATATTTGCCCCCTGTGGAAGCACAAGAAGGTGGTCTTCCCCTTCCTTGCCAGTTACCCGGTTTCTGGGGACTATTTGGATTGCTTCGCCTGAAGCCGGCGGAGGTGGAGAAACAATCGTTTCTTCCTTGATTTGGATTATCAGGTTGCCATGGGAAACGGCTATGGTGGAAATACGGACGTCCGCCCCCATCACTATGGTGCCGGTCTTTTCCGCCAATACAACCTTTGCATTGATATCAGGGGTCACCTGGACATTTTCCATAAGTGAAATGAAGCGGACTGAATCTTCCTTGAAACTGTCCGGGATTTTCACAAGCACGGTCCCGGAGTCCTCGGCCTTGGAAATTGGCTCCCCGAAATTCATGTCGATCTGATGCCCGATCCTCATCGCGGTCGTGAAATCAGGGGTCTTGAGCATCAGTTTAATTACGCTTTTGCCCTGAAAATCAAAATCCACTTCTTTCTCTATCAAGGCCCCCCCGGTTATGCGTCCCACGGTCGGATGGTTCTTCTGGACCCCGGCCTCGGCCCGCCCGGCTGCTATACCGCCAATGGACACCGGCCCTTGGGCCACCCCGTAAATTTCTCCGTTGGCCGCCTTCAATGGCGTCATTATAAGGGTCCCTCCCTGAAGGCTTTTGCAATCACCCATTGAGGAGACCGTAACATCCACCTTTGTCCCGGTCTTTGTGAAGGGGGGGAGGGTGGACGTCACCATGACTGAAGCCGCGTTTTTCAATTTCAATTGGGTCAACTTCGCGGGCGGCACTTTTACTCCCATCTTCTCCAACATGGCTGTAACGCTTTGCAGGTTGAAAAAGATGTTTGTGGAGAGGTCGCCCGTGCCCTCCAGTCCCACCACCACCCCGTAGCCGATTAATTGGTTATCGCGGACCCCGAAGACATTCGTGATATCCTTCAACCGGATGGCCTCGGAGGTGGAGGAAGAAAAGACCAGCGAAAAAGCAATGCCAATGGCGATGACCAGCCTAATCATTTTAAAATTTCCTTATAATTAAATAGTATAGGAATTTCCATTTTTAATCTTTAAAAATCAAATAGGTATATTAATCACACCCCCCTTGATCCCCCCTTGCCAGGGGGGAATTTTTGATATATTCCCCCTTAAAAAAGGGGGCCAGGGGGATATCAATTATTTTGATTTCTCAGCGTTTTATTTTCAGTCCGCCCGAGGGCTATAAGTTCATGGCCGCGCGGAGAAAAGAAAACAATAGAATTGTAAATATTTTATAAATCTCCGCGTCTTTGCGTCTCCGCGTAAAAAAATAAGTTACTAAAAGGTTGCCAGAACGATCTTGACCGAAGCGGTGGCGTTTTCCACTATGGCGTTCACATAAGCGGCGCCCGCGACAGTTCCGGCAGTGAAGGTTGTCGTGGCCACTCCGTTGACGGTGGTCAAGGTGGCGGCCCCAAGCGTTCCCCTGGAAACGGTCAAACTAACAGTGGCGCCGTCAACGTAAGACCCGCCCTGGTCCCAAACTTCCACCATGATGGTGGCCTGGCTGGCCCCGTCCGCTGGAAGCGACTTCCCGGAATAAATCGCTGACAAGCCAAGATAATAAAGGGAAATGCCGGAAGTGGACACCGCCGTCGTGTCCTTTTTAGAGCAGGAAGTAAAAAGGAGCAGGAGGGCCAAAACCGCTATCCTGAAAAGCTTACTTGTTTGAATTGGTTTCATGATAGTGTCAACAATTTTGTGTAAATTCTCTTTCTTTTAATTGCTTAAAGAAAGGGAGGTTTGCATTCACCTTTCCAACTGGATTTGCTCTCCAAACCAGTTCCATCTTGAGGGATATAAAGGCCAGGAGTCTGTAACA
>JACRGO010000165.1 GCA_016212295.1 Nitrospinota bacterium
CAAGAAGACAGGGCGTTCATCCAAGAGATTTCTTGCAAATTCTCCTAAGCGAGGATACGGCCAAGGCCCAAGCCGCACTATACCAAAACTCAAGCTGAAGCCGTGATGCGCTCTAAAAAATTTGGGCTAAACTGTTACAGAAGGATACATGCCTGCCTTTGGGCCAAACGCTATCCACTGCTGTCTGAAAAAAGGAAGACCATAAAGATGGAGATGAAGGGCCTGCCTTTGCCAAAAGGCATGGAAATTCATTATCCGGAAAATCTTGAGAGGGAGGAGCTGACCCTTTCCCTGCGGTTTTCCAATTCCCAGGACCTTATATCTGGTCTGGATGAAATAAAATATAGGTGGGAACAGGAAAGGGTGGAGCGGATATTGGGGATGCTCAGGGAATAAAAAAAAGGGCCGTATCAGTCCTCGTCCTTTTTTCTCTGGCCGAAGACAATCAATGAGTTCCCTATGACGAGCGATCCTAATAATGTTACCATGATAAGGATATCCGCTATGTTCCTGGGGAGCTTTACTTGGGTGGAAAAAACATAGGTACCCAGCACGCCTAAGCCAATGACAAGTATTCCTGATATTATTTTCATGTTCATGATTTTTTCTCTTAATATTATTATGTTCAGTAATTTACTTAATATTAAAACAAATATTTTTATAGGTCAAAGGAAAGCACATGGAACCTAAGGACACCCTGGACCGTCTCTATGTCCTTTACAAGGGGGAATATCTCGAATCCGACCCCGTTTGCCTCGTCCACCGGTTCCAAGCACGGCTGGATGTGGAAATCTCCGCCTTGCTTGCGGCCCTGTTCGCCTTCGGGAGGGCGGACATGATTATAAAGTCGGTTGAGAAAATTCTGGAAGCAATGGAGATGCGGCCTTTTGAATACATTTCTGGTTCTCCGGAAAAAAAAATAATATCCGATTTCACTGAATTTCAATACAGGTTTGTAAAGGGGGCCGACTTGGCAGCCCTGCTGATAGCTTTGAAAATCACCATGCAAAGGGACAAAGGCATTGGGAGTTTGTTGCGTTCTTTTGGGAAAATCGACGTGGAGGCCCGGCCGTTTTCACGGGCAGGGAATCATCCTCTCAAGGAAAAGAGGGTGTGGCGCCTTTGCCTTTTTTTGCGCGAAATACTTTTCGAACGCGGATTGGCCGCGGCAAAAAGGCATAAACTGAAAATAACCAGGGGGTTTTCTCACCTCCTGGCCGACCCCGCTAAGTCCAGCGCCTGCAAGCGATGGTTCCTCCTGTTCCGGTGGATGGTCCGAAAGGATGAAATAGATTTCGGGCTTTGGGAATTCATCAAGCCTGGCGAGTTGCTGATGCCGGTGGATACGCATATAGCAAGGATCGGCTTCCTTATCGGCCTTACCACGTGCAAGGGAACCGGGGCAGCCATGGTCAAGGAGATTACGGAAAACCTGGGAAAGATAGATCCATTGGACCCCTTGAAATACGACTTCGCTCTCACCAGGCTTGGGATACTTAAGGAATGCCCGAGGAAGAGGGTTGAGAAGCTTTGCGGGAAGTGCGCCATCAAGGGCATCTGCGCCCTATATAGAGCCTGAACGAAAATCCCAGTCCAGGCAAAATTCGAATATTGAATATCGAAATCCGAAATAAGGGTCAGCTTTATAGTCAACGCCGCGAGTCAACCAATTCAAATTGCGCAACCAGTTGTTTAAAAAGCCCTTCGTTGCCGATGCTCAAGGGAAGCCTACCCCCCTCCCCTTCCCCTTTTATCAGCATCCCAATGATCTTGCCGCTAATAAGTCCATGGATTCCCAAACTCAACATATATCTTCCCTCAAGCAAGCGCCCGCCTGCTCCGTGAATCCGTCCCCTGGCCAGGGAGCCGGATTTCCCGTGGTAATCTTGTCCCCTGTCCTTTAACTCGAAATCCCATTCCGTCCCGGAAAAGTCTAACCGGCCCGCCTGCGGCCGGCTTAGGGCATACTGGTCCCTGCCATAGGCCATCAAGAGGATGCAGTCAACTGCCTTTCCCTGTCTATCCACTCCCATTTTAAACTCCCCAATGGCATGGCCTCTTATAAATCCATAGTAAATTTCCCGGCCGCGGTTTTCGGCGTCGAATTCCCGCCAGGGCCCGGAATATTTTTCTTCCGCGTCCGCGACTCTTTTCCTGAAGCCAACCGGCAGCGGCTCCTGCCACGAAGCATCCGCCCTCTCCACTTCCCGCCAATCCCCGGCCATGGCCGAAGGGACGACTGTGAAGAAAAGAAGGGATAAAAAAAACAATTTGGCCTGGAACAGCGGCGGCATCCAGGCGTTCATGGCACAGCCTCGCCGAACCAGAAGTGAAACAAAATCCCAAATGACAAATAAATTACAATTATTGAATGTCCAAAACAATTCCATTTCCTTATCCTTGTTTGTTCTTTGTAATTTTGGTTATTGGGATTTATTTGTTATTTGATAATTGAGGTTTGGAGTTTCATAAAGCTTCGTTTTTTTAACAAAGTTTTATGGATTGGTGGTACAGGTATAGCCTTGTTTAAAAATCTTCTCATGTATTTTTACTCCAAGCCGATAATTATATTATGCTATCACCAATAAGTTCATCAAATATAATTCCTTCGGTAAGCCAGCCGAATTTCCCATCGGAGATCCTCAAGGCCAAGGAATTGTATTACAGCAGCACAACCCAACTGTACCTCAAGACCAGTGAAGGGGACTTGGTGGACCTGTCTTTCGGCGTCCAGAAAGGTTATTCCCAGTCCTTGAGCCGGAAATATTCGCCTGACGGCTCCTCGGTCCAGGAAATATCCGCTACAGCCAAGGCCGCTTCCAATTATTCGTTGACGGTTAACGGGAGCCTCAATGAGGAGGAAATGTCGGCCATTAACGACTTGGTTGGCAAACTCACCCCGATGGCAAAGGACTTATTGAACAAAATGGACAACGGAGGACAAGGGACCCTGGATATAACAAATCTGAGCATACCAAGCGCCATTGAGGAATTTCAATTTTCCATGGAGGAACAGTACCAGGCAGCCCTTACCACCACTGAGGACCAGCCGGAGGACGGCCAGGGCTCCCGAATCCGCGACCTCCCGGCCCTTGTTACGTCCGCCCTGAACTCCGTTTTCCAGAATATCATTCCTGAAGCGCAAAACAGTTACAAGGATATTCTCGATTCCATAGGGAAAAACGCCTCATCATCAAAAGCCAAACAAAAGCCTTCCGCCACTCCTGCCGAAAGTAGAAGCGACAAAATCGCCGCCTGAAAATCCATCCAAGCATATTAAAAATTTCCATAAGACCCAATAACGAAATCCTAAACAATATCAAAATTCAAAGGCTCAAATTTCAAAACTCAGGCCAACGTGGTTTGGTATATTGAAATTTGGTTATTCGGACTTGTTTCGTATTTCGATATTCGGTATTCGGATTTTGGTTGCGGCCAACGGCCGCGCCAGGCATTCTGTATATCCTTGTTAATTTTTTTTGGCAGTATTGATATAACCCACCCCGGCGCTTCGCGCCACCCCTCCAAGGAGGGGAATTTTATGCGCATTCGCTCTATATTATTGCGTTCAGAAATTTGCGCGGACAACGCAAATTTCTGAACGCAATAATATAGCCAATGCTTTTTAAAAAATGCCATAATGGAATGTATGGAATCAAGCAAGCCCCAGAGCGAGACCCGGGAAATTCTGAACCAGCAACGGCTTTTGAAGCAGGCCAGGGAGAAGGTCAACCGGCTGTTGCACAAAAATGTGTATATCATCAGCGGTGACATGAATATCCGGGGAGTGATCAAAGGCCATCTGGAAACCCTGGGTTTTCATCCGGACAAGGTCCGGGCCAATAACACCCCGGCTGAACTTATAGCCCGGTTGAAGCAGAACCATGATGACGTGGACCTCGTTATTTGCCACCTTAAGGCCCTGGACAGCCGGGTTTCCAACCAAACCGGGGTCCAGCTGTTGAATATTGTGAAGGACATCCTGCTCAACGCCTCTTCGCCGAAAAACATCCCCTTCATCTTTCTCGAAAAGGAATTCGAGAGGAAGGACATCCTCCTGACCTTCAAATCCGGCGCCTCCCAACTTGTCATTTTTCCTTCCGATCCAGTCTCACTTGGCAACAAGCTGCATGACGTTTTTGAAATGCCCAAGGACTCAGTGATGGCCCAGGAGACCATGAATCTCTTGTTGCAGGGAAACAAGTTTCAGGAGCAGGGACTCTTTGAGAGCGCCATCGAATGTTACAATAAGGCCCTGTCAGTTGGAGGAAACAGCGTTGATGTGCTGATGGAAAAGGCCAATACTTTGTTGAAAATGGGTGAGTTGGAACAGGCCATTCTGGTTTACAAAAGGGTCACGGAAGTGGAAGCCAATTTCCCCAGGGCCCATCAGGGGCTGGGCATGGCCTACTCCCGGTTAGGGAACTTTTATGAGGCCAAAAAACATTATATGAAGGTGATGGAAATGGAACCGCATAACGTCCAGGTCACGTACAACCTGGGCGTGCTTTATCAGGATGAAGGAGACTGTGAATCAGCGAAGCGGTATTTTGAGCAGGGAATGAAGCTGAACAAAAAATTCGTGATGAATTACCTGGGGCTGGCCAAGGTCCACGAAGCGCTGGACAATCCAGGGGAATCCCTTAAGGTCTACAAGCAGGCCATGCAACAAAACCCAAGCCAGACCTTTCTTTATGTAACCGCCGGAGATTTTTGCCTGAAGCACAATCTGAACAAGGAAGCGGAGGACATTTTCGGCAAGGCCATCAGCCAGAACGAGACCCATCTGCATCTTTACAATAGGCTGGGAATAGCCCTCAGAAAACAAAAGAAGTATGATGAGGCCATTGCTAATTACACAAAGGCGATAAAAATACGGCCGGATGACGCCAATCTCATTTATAATCTGGCAAAGGCGCATTTCATGAAAGGCGAAGACCTCCCCTCTATTCAGAAGCTGAAAGAGGCATTCGGCATGGATAAGACCCTCAGGACAAAGTTCGAGGAAGACCAGGTCTTTTCCAGGCTCCTGGAAAAATATCCGGATAAATTCATTGATTGAGGTCATTTAATATCTTCTTGCGCATAAGATTCACCTATTATGACAGGGGTTTGAATGGACAACAAGGACAAGCGTTCCGATGAATTAAAGGACATTCTAAGCCAGCAACATCACCTGAAAGTCGTTAGGGAGAAGGTTGCCAGGCTTCTGGACAAGCGTATTTTTGTCATAAGCGGCGACCTGGAGGTCCGCGGCGCCATCAAGGGGTACATGGAGACCCTGGGCTTTTCCTCCAAAAATATAAAGGCCACGAACAACTCCGCTGAGTTGATCTCACAGGCCAAACAGGACCCCGAAAAAGTTGATCTGGTTATTTGCAATCTCAAGGCATTGGACAGCCGGTACGGCTCTCAAACGGGATTTCAACTCCTGCGCATAATATCCGAGATGCTCTCTCGTTGTACCCAAAGACGCAGCATCCCTTTCATTTTTGTTGAAAAGGAATTCACCAAGGAAGAAATTATTTCATCCTTCAAGGCCGGGGCTTCGCAGTTTCTGGTCTTTCCCTCCGATCCCATTGCCTTTGGAAAAAAAATTATTGAAGTGTTTGAAGGGCCCAAGGAATCCGCCCAGGCCAGGGAAGTGAACAGCCTCCTCCTGGAGGCCAATAAACTCCGGGAGAGGGGGGAGTTCGGGCAGTCCATCGTCCTTTACAATAAAGCCCTTGCCTTGGGAGGAGAAAACGCTGAGGTCTTCACGGAAAAAGGCAATGCCCTTTTGCAGATGGAGAATATAGAGCAAGCGGTGCTGGCCTTCCAACGGGCCATCGAGATCGAAATGAATTTTCCCAGGGCCTATCAGGGACTGGGTACCGCTTATGAACAATTGGGGGACGCCCAAAAAGCCAAGGAAAATTTCAACAAGGTATTGGAACTGGAACCGGACAATGTTCAGGTCTGTTACAACCTGGGGGTCCTCTACCAGGAGGAAGCCAATTACGACCAGGCCAAGTTCTATTTTGAAAAAGGCATCAAGCAAAACAAGCAGTTCTTCAAGAACTACCTGGGCCTGGCTAAAAATTATGAAGCGCAGGAAAAACCACAGGAGGCGTTGAATATTTATAAGCAGGCCATGTCTCACAATCCAAGCCAGACCTTTCTATCCGTTACAGCCGGGGATTTCTGCCTTAAGCACGAAATGAACAAGGAGGCGGAAGAAATATTCTGCGTGGCCATCTCCGCCAACGAGACCAATATTCACCTCTACAACCGCATGGGCATAGCCCTGAGAAAACAAAAAAAATACAATGAGGCCATCACCAACTTCGCCAAGGCCATCAAGGTGAACCCTGATGACCCCAACCTGCGGTATAATCTCGCCAAGTCCTACTACATGAAGGGAGAAGAACAGGCCGCTATAGACAAACTGCTGAAGGCCTTTGAGTTGGACGCGGGATTGAAGGCCAAATTCGAACAGGACATGTACTTTTCCAAGCTGTTGGAAAAATATCCGGAAAAATTCAATGTATAAAGGTGAATCGAATAATGAGCGTGTAAGTATCTAAAATTCAACCATCTCCTTGACTAGTCCCCAAAACCTATCGACAGACGATATTTCCACGCGCTCCCGCGGGGAATGAAGGTCCTTTATCGTCGGGCCAAATGAGATGATGTCCATCCCCGGCGCCTTGCTTCCTATCACCCCGCATTCCAGCCCGGCGTGGACCGCCCTGACCTTTGGCTCTTTCCCGAACTTTTCCTTATAAGCGGCCCTTGCCTTTTTCAAGAGGGGAGAATCCAGGTCAGGCAGCCAACCCGGATAGCGGCTTCCCAACGCCGTGTACATCCCGAACCTGTCGGCCAGTTTTTTTATCGAGGCCGCCAAGGCGTCCATTGATGCGTCCACCGGGCTCCGGCAATTCATCCCGACTGTCACTGTCCCATCGCCCCACCGCGCGGTGGCCAGATTCGAGGAGGTCTCCACCACATCCGGGAAGATCCTGCTCATGGCCGCTGTGCCGTGCGGGACCTCTTGGAGGAATTCAGCAAGCCTGGCAACGGAACCGGCGTCCATCACATGGCCTTTGGACTGAAAATCCATAGCTTCCTTTATTTCCAACTGGAGGTTCGGCTCGTCCGGCCCATACTCCTTCCTTTTCCCGGCTATATAGTCCAAGGCCGTCCTCTCCAACCATTCCTCTTTTCCCTTTGGCGCAAGGATAACGGCAGACGCCTCCCTGGGAATGACGTTACTCTTGTCGCCGCCCTCGAATCCGCAAATAGGAAATCGCATGACTCGTCCCACTTCCAGGAGCAGGCCTGCCAGAAGTTTTATGGCGTTGGCCCGATGCCTATGAATATCCAATCCGGAATGCCCGCCGGTAAGTCCCCCGATGCCGATGGAAAAATGACCGCTCTCGGCGGGCATGGCGATTTTGGTAAAAGGAAAAGTGGAAACCACATTCATGCCGCCGGAGCACCCGATAATCAAGGTCCCCTCTTCAGAGGTATCGAAATTCAGCAGGCGTCTACCCCTCAGCAGGCCAGGGTCCAAATCCAAGGCCCCGGTGAGTCCTGTTTCCTCATCCACGGTGAATAGAAAATCAAGTGGGCCCGTCTCAAGGGAATCATCCTGCATCAAGGCCAGCATGGCGGCCACGCCCATGCCGTTATCCGCCCCAAGGCTGGTGCCGCTTGCCATGACATACTTCCCGTCTGAACGCAGGCGGAGCGGATCTTTCCCGAAGTCATGCGAGGTCCCCTTTTCAGCAACGCATACCATGTCCAGGTGTGACTGCAAAATCGCCACGGGCTTTTCTCTCCCCCCTCCCCTGCCCTTCTTACGGACCAGGAGATTTCCGGCTGAGTCGGCCGTGCTTTCCAATCCCAGGTCCCGCGCCTTGGACTGGACAAATTCCCTGGCGCGGCCTTCCTCATTGGAGCGTCTTGGGATCAGGCTGATATCAACAAAATTTTCCCATACTACGCGAGGTTCCAGTTTTTGGATTAAGTCGTTCATTGTCTCTCCTATAATTTTTTAACCACGAATTTACACGAATAATAAATTTTTTAAAAATAACATTCGTGTAAATTAGTGTTCATTCTTTGTAATTTTGGTTACTGAGATTAGTTTGTCATTTGACAATTGGGGTTTGAAGTTTCATGATACAAAAACCAGGGACCATCCCGCAATTTTCCAGGATTGACATTCTTTTAAAAAAGCAATACTGTCTATATACCACAGCCAAATTTAAAGCGCCTAAAGTGACCTAAAGTGGCTAAAGTTAAAAACAAAAAATTGCTTTTCTGCCACAACTTTAGCTCATTTTAAACTTTAGTAACTTTCAACTGGAACTCGGAAAAACTGTGCTAAAAAAAATAACGTTTTGAATTCGCACAACAAAGTATGCGAAAAATCTCTGATATGCCGGCTCAAAAAACACCTAAAACAGAAACAAACCTCCGCCTCGGGGAGTACCTCATCCAGAATATCGGGATTTCCGAGACCGAACTGGCGAAGCTCCTCAACATGCAAAAGTACCTGGATGATAAAATAGGGGAGATCGCCATCCGGGAGGGATATATCACCAAGGGCGTGCTGGACGAGGTCCTGGAGTTCCAGAAAAAACGCGGCGTGAGCTTTGGAAACGCCGCCATCTTCCTGGGCCATATAAAGGACTCCCAGGTAAAACACCTTCTGGATGTTCAGGCCCAGGAAAAAAATCGGATCGGCGAACTGCTGGTCCAAAGAAAATTCGTCACCCATGAGAAGCTCCTGGCGCTTCTCCACAAGTTTTACTCCGAAAAAAAAGTTTCCTTCCGCATCCTGGCCTTGGTTCCAAAAGCATCGGGCCAGGAAATTCAAGAGGCCCTCAAGCCATATAAATACCAATTCCATTTCTCAGAGAACAGGGAAGAATTCCTTCCCCTGGCGGAAAAGCATAAACCCCAACTCATCCTCATGGATGAAGATATTGTGAATGCCGCTGAATACGCAAAAAAAATAAAAAGTTCCACTGCCTTTGGAAAATGCAAACTCTCCGTCTTCTCAAGGAAAAAAGAAAAAATGGAGATGCTGAGCGGCTATGAATGCGGGATCGACTACATACTCCCGGTCCCCTTCGACACCAAGAACCTGGTAAACATCATCATCGACACGGAAACAGGCTTCAAGGAAAAATCCGGTAAGCGCATCCTGGTGGTGGACGACAGCCTTTCAGTCCGGCTATCCGTTGCCCAGGAATTAAGGGAAGGAGGATTTCGCGTTATTTTCGCGGAGAACGGAAAGGAAGGCGTTGAAATCGCCTCCCTGGAAAAACCTGATTTGATTACCATGGATATTAATATGCCTGTGATGGACGGCTACCAGGCATGCCTCAGGCTTAAAAGCGCGGAAGAAACAAGGCAAATACCGGTCATCATCCTCACCAGCAACAATACAATGGAGGAAAGAGAGAAGGGATTCGAGGTTGGGGCCGTGGAGTATTTCACAAAGCCCTTCACCAAGGGACATCTCCAAAGCTACATCAAACACCTCCTGATCGGGAAAAAGGAGATCAGGCCGGAGATAATCCTGGTCGCTGAGGACAGTTTCATAGACCGTGGAATTTTCAAGGACATTTTGAATAAATACGGGTTCAGGTTCGAGATCGTGGGAAACGGACAGGAAGTCTTGAATATCCTGGAAACCGGATACAAACCCTCAGTGATATTATTGGAATGCAACATGCCGGTCATGGACGGCTTTCAAACCTGCAAAAATCTCAAGGGAAGCGACCGCTACCGCCATATACCCATAATCATGCTGTCCGCCGCAAAGGAAAAAGAGGACATTTTAAGGGGCCTCAAGGTGGGAGCGGATGATTATATCCTGAAACCCTTTGACGGGGACGAGTTGGTGGCGCGGATCATGGCCCACGCGAAAAATTATTTCCTCTTCATTCAATTGCGGGAAAGCGAGGAAAAACAACGGCGCCTGAAGGTGGAGGCCGAATCCGCCAATAAGGCTAAGTCCATCTTCCTCGCCAATATGAGCCATGAAATCCGCACACCCATGAACGCCATCCTCGGATATGCCCAACTCCTGAAAAGGGAGTCCGGCTTGAGCAAGAAACAACGGGAAGAAGTAGGCATAATCGAAAAGAGCGGAAACCATCTTCTGGCCCTAATTAACGACATACTGGATATTTCAAAGATCGAGGCCGGAAGAATGGATTTGAAGCCGCGTGATTTCAGTCTTTCAGGGCTGCTTGCCGACCTGTCCGCCATGTTCCGCATCCGGTGCGAGGGCAAGGGCATTGAATGGCGAATGGAGGGCATGGAGGACGGCAAGGAAATTCACGCGCATGGCGATGAAGGCAAATTGAGACAGGTGCTGATAAATCTGTTGGGAAACGCCGTCAAATTCACGGAATCCGGCCATATACTGTTGAAGATAACCAAGAAGAAAAAAAACCTTTTTCTTTTTGAGGTGACAGATACCGGGGCCGGCATCTCCAGGGAATCTCAAGAGGCCGTCTTTGAACCCTTTCAGCAAGAAGAGGAAGGATACAAGAAAGGCGGCACCGGTCTGGGATTGGCTATTTCCCGCAAGCAGGTGGAACTAATGGGAGGATCGCTTGAATTGAAATCAGACGTGGGAAGCGGCTCGCGGTTCTTCTTCACCTTGTCTCTTCCCGCCGCGAAGGAAAAGGTCAAACCCGCAACGGCCCAGGGCAAAAAGGTGGTTGCCCTTGCGCCGGGATTCAGAGTGAAGGCCCTGGTGGTGGACGATAGCCGGGTAAACCGTGACGTAATATCCAAAATGCTGCTGGAAATAGGGGTGGAAGTCGAGGAGGCTGAAAACGGCCTGGTTGCCCTGGAAAAAGCCAGAAAAAATGTCCCGGACATAGTGTTCATGGACTACCGCATGCCGGAGATGGATGGAGTCAAGGCCACCTGGCAAATTAAAAAAGAATTTGGTGACAAGGTCAAGACAGTGATGGTCACCGCCTCGGCCTTTGACCATGAGCGCGAAATTTTTGAAAAAGCCGGGTCTGACGAAATGCTTTCCAAGCCTTTTCGCGTGGAGGACGCCTTTAGCTGCATGGCGAGGCTCTTGAAACTTGAATACGTGTATGAGGAGGAAGGCGCCAAGGAAGAAAAGGTTTCCAAGGCAATTGAATGTGATATTTCCAGGCTAAAGCTTCCAGAAGCCCTGGTTTCCCGCATAATGAAAGACACGGAATTCTATAAGATCACCGACCTCCAGAAATCCCTTGAGGAAATGGAGCGAATAGGGCCGGAGCAGGCCAAGCTGGCTGAAAGCCTCCGTGACATGGCGAACAGTTATAACATGGACGGCATACTCCGCGTCTTGAAGAAGCCATAGCCGAAAATATCAGCCGGTCTCCAGGGGCCGGTTTCCAGTCTCCGGCAATCATCAATTGTCCAACGGCCAGTTGATTGACTTCACTGGAAACCGACAACCGGAAACTGATTTCTTCAACTGCTACTCAACCGTAAAAGTATCCTTGCTTGTGTCGGAGCCTTCATTTGTGGCCACTTCGATCTTTCCAGTAGCCGCTCCATTCGGGACCTCAACCGTGATCTCCGTCCCGTCTTCCTTTACTCCCACGACGTTTGCTTTCTTGCCGCCGATTTTAACCGTGTTGCCAGCCAACGTCGGGTCGAAATTTTGGCCCTTGATGATGACAAACGTCCCAGGCTTACCTTTTTTGGGTTTAAATTTCGTTATCTTCGGCTTTCCCTTTTTAACGTCAACCGTGATAGGGTCAAGATATCCCGTCCCGTAGGCAGCGCAACTCCATCCGATGTTGACAATGGCCTTGCCCGCCTTCTTGCCTTCAATAGTGAAGGATTTTGGTTCCGCTCCTATGGTCTGGCTCGCCGGGGTCACAGTGGCGACGCTTGTATCGGTGGATGAAGCGGTCACTTCTCCAACGCAGGAACTGGAGCATCGAACAGAAGCATGAGCCTTCCTTCCCTTGGGAATTTTTATTGTGTTATTAGTCCATTCCTTTAAACAAGCCTCCGCATGAGAGATAAGCAGTGAAACAAAAAAAACAATAAGAATCGCGGCCCATACCGATTTTTTTGATTTGCTGTGCATTTTTTGTCTCCTGAAAATAAAGGAAAATTGGATAAACATTTTTTTCAAGACAGGTACTAATACAGTTCCCTCCTTTCCCTTGAAGCGTTTGTTTGACAGGAATTTGTTTTTGGGGAGTTTATGAATATATTGTCAATCGTCAACTGGCCAGTGACAAGTTGACTGGCTTCACTGAAAACCGGCAACCGGGAACCGGCGCCACAACTGTTTCATTGCGACCTCCGGTTGACGTAGGCTGCGTCAAAATATTTCTTCTTTTTTCCTTTGCCGAAGTATTCCATAAAACCGTTCCAGAAGGTGGAAGGCGGCTCTATTTCCACAAGACAGTGGCCCGGGCGCGATTCAATGGCTGCGTCCTTATGCAGTGTGCAGGTATAGCCTTCAAACGCGGTGGTGGGCAATGAGTGTCTGGTGATTTGCGCCGCGCGGGGGACCGCGCAGCTAAAGCTCCCTATGTTGCCGTCCACTATGGTTTGGTCGCCCTCCGCCGGGACGCTTTGGGCCTTCTCGAGGACCCTCAAACACTGGTCGGCAAGAATGAGATTCAAAACAACGTTCAGGTCCCTGTCTATACTTTCCGCTATTGGCTTCGTCAAGGCATACCCGAAGAGCGCGGCAAACACCGCTGGATTATCTTTCGCCGCATCCATGAAAAACTTCTCCGCCAGGGTCTCCACATACCGGGCCACGACCTCGTACTGGTCAGCCGGAGTTCCCCCATTGTAAATAGTCTCCGCGATGACGATTATTCCCCGGCCTATCTCCCCGAAGGCCCCGGCTGCAGCCTTTCCATATCGCGTTTTTCCATAAGATTTTAAAAGCGTCTTGGCGAGGTTCTCGGCTTCCTTTCCTATTTCCCGCGACGGCTTCTTGACCTTGAATCCTTTCTTTACAAGCTGGCGCATCTTCAGCGCTTCCGAGGCCAGGTCCTTCGCCTCTCCACCGAACTGGGTATTGAGTATCGCCTTAATCAAGAGATCAAGGGTTTTGTCGGTTTTCGGGGAATTTTCCTTCAACTCGCCATTGAGAAAAGACAGCAGCCCGTCTATTCCTTCCACAAACTCCCCTGGCTTAAGGCCCTTGGAGCTTGCATACTGCTTGAGCCCATCCTTAAGGCCTTCAAGCCCGCTGCACCTGGCCTCGTTCACATAATTGGCTTTTTCATAATCCGGCCGTTGGGATTCCTCGCCAGTTAATGAAGAACGGGAAAGCTTGGCCGTGGTAAGAGATCGGAGCTCAGCGTTAAGGGCTTTAATTATGGCGCGAAGTTCCTTGGCCCGCTCGGCTGATAATTGAGGCGAGGCCAACGCGGAATTGGCGCTGGCAATCGACTTTCTTACGGCCGTGACAATGCCGGCGTCAATGCTATCCATTTCGCCGCCGTTTAATTTGGTCTCTGGAATTTCAACCGGGTCCGCGCTGCATGTGGGAGTCCGGTCCTCCGCTATCGCAAGGGCGTATTCAGTCCCGTCTTCAAAATCAAATTGAGCGGCGAACGCGACCCTGCCGTCAAAATTCTGCGGCGTGGAAAGGGGAAATTTGTTGAATGAACGCGCCACAAGGGACGCGTTTTTGTCCTTGTATTTGGCAAGCTGTCCCCCCTTGAACAGCAAGGCGGGCGTCGCTTCAGTGGAAAACACATATATGAAAGGCTTGGCGCCCGCGGTGTCGTGGTCAAGGACCTCCACCGCATGAGCTGAATCCGAAACTCCAAAAGGATATGACAGCGGACCTGCAAGCGGGACTTCAATCCTGGCAAAGGACGCCCCGTCGAACGTATATGCGGCGGTGGCACCGTTATTGTAATCGCGTGTGAAGATAAATAATTTGCCGAACCCGACCGCGAAATAGTCTATATTGTCAAATGTTGGAAATTCAAATTTGGGATAAAAAGTCTCATATTGCCCTACTATTGTGCGCCCGATATAATAGGTCGAATCTCCTCCAGGGGTCAATGTAAGCGGCAGATAGATACCTCCACCTCCGCCGCCATTATAGATTTGTCCGTCTTCTCCGCCATACTGGATGTCAGGATAACTTTCCAAGTTGCCAATAAACGACGGGGTACCGTTCTCAAGTTTAAGTATCCTGTATATCGTGTACGCAACTGAATCTGGGGTAGTCTTAAAGTCGACATCCGCTATGATATAAGGAATCCCGCCGGCCACCGCCAATTGGTCAAGGTGCATGCCTGTGACAACCACCGGCGGATAGGTCGAATCGGGATAAGGCAGCTCATGGCCGCAGAAACTGGAGAAAACCTCGGCCTGCTTCCCCCTCGCCGCGCGATACAGCGAACATTTGTCATCGCCGCCATAGTACACATCACCGCTGTCGGTGATGTCCCATTTCTTTGGAACGATCAATGTCTTATAGCCTTGCCATTTCGGAGCGCCGGACCATGAAGCAATAAGTTTGAAGTTAGGGGTGGTTTTGGGATCGTAGCGCACGAGGGCCGTGGTATCTGGTCCAAGCGATTCTAGCGCGGTGGTAAAAGCTATAACTCCGTCATAGGCCATTTTGACTTCCCAAAAGGGATTAATAAGTTTGTTGCCGCCGCTGATGATCTTACCCAGGCCTGGTATGTTTTCGTTTTTCCTGGCAAGGACTGTAAGCCCGTACGGCGCCTCTTCGGCAAGAGCGGGAATGGGCGACAAGGCGGACACGCAAAACACAAAAATAAGAGAGTAAATCAGTGTACCCCAGCGCCGCGAGGAATTTTTTAAATTGCTCTTTTCCATTTTTTCCTCCTTCTTTCCCGGTTCCCGCCGGATAGGGTGGACGTTATGGCCTGAGATTCATTTAGATACTTGCACTGAATATCCGAGAATTCATCTCTCACAATTTTAAAAAAGATATAGAACGCGGATGACGCGGATGAGACGTATCTACACGGATTTAAAAAAACAATTTTTTATCCGCGTAAATCCGTTTTTATCCGTGTCATCCGCGTTCCATTAAAATTTAAAATATTTTTTGCTATATTTTTATATAAGAAATTTGATAAAGTGTCAATACGCATTTTTGCGTATATGAGGGAGGTTATCCTTAATTATGAAGAGGCTTCCGCCACTGGACGTCAAACTATTGATGGGAGTTGTCAGGGATATTTATTCCTGTTTAAACCGCGAAACCCTCCCTCGCCATCTCCTCGCCGCCATTTCCAGGGCCGTACCCTCTCTCCACCTTACCTATGATGAAATCCACCCCAGGGAACACAAGGTCGTCCATACCGCAATGCCGGCCAGCGCCCCTTCGGAAGCCTTGGAGGTGTTTCAAAAATACATGCATGAGCATCCTTTCCTCAACCTTTTCTATCCCAGGGATATGGAAGTTCATCCATTTGCAAGCCATATAAAAAAATCAGCTAAGCGCCATATCCCTATTCATTCCCCGGAAGGCAGGGCGGTGAAGTTTTCCGATGTCCTTACAACAAAGCAATTCCACCGTCTTGGACTGTACAACGAATTCTACAGGCCGTTGGATATCGAATATCAGATGCTCCTCCCTGTCATACAAGACCGTTCCATTGCCTCCGGCATCAC
Organism: Nitrospinota bacterium; assembly: GCA_016212295.1. Lineage (GTDB taxonomy): Bacteria > Nitrospinota > Nitrospinia > JACRGO01 > JACRGO01 > JACRGO01. The sequence continues at coordinate 15,658 of JACRGO010000165.1, forward strand.
ATTCAACCGGGACAGGCGCGATTTCACCGAGCGGGAAAGACTCATTTTGAATCTGCTTGCTCCTCACATCATTCAGGCATTTCAGAATGCCGAGGCGGTCTTTGACGCCAGGATGAAGGCAGAGAAGGTTGATTGCGGGTTGATCGTCCTTGCCCTTGATGGACAGATCATATTCCGGACCGAGAAGGCGCTCTCTTTATTGATGAAATACTTTAAACCTCGCTCCCATGATTCCAATAAGTTGCCGGATGAGCTTAACAGATGGGCCAGATGGCGGAAATCACTTCTTGCGAAGGAAAATGACGTCCCCTTGCCTTCAGGGCCTTATGTGGTGGAGAACGAGGAAGGACTTCTTATTATACGATTCATGGACAGCAATAGAGGGGAAGGGGACATGCTTTTGATTGAGGAAAAACAAAAAAACCCCGCTGCCATGCGCCTTCAATCCCTTGGTCTTACTCCAAGGGAGGCAGAGGCGCTGTACTGGATTTCCCAGGGAAAGACATATTCCGAGGCCGCCGCGATTCTTAACATAAGCCCCCGCACCATCCATAAACACCTTGAGAAAATATACGGCAAGCTTGAAGTGGAAAACAGGACCTCCGCGTCAATCAAGGCTTTCAGAGTCCTTGGCGTTTCGACCCAATAGATTCTTACACGTTAATTCCAAGAATTCATCTCTCACAATAAAAAGAAAAGGAATTTAACCAGGCACAAAGATCACAAAGTTTTTTCTCCGTGTCCTTTGTGAATTTTTTGTGTCCTTTGTGGTTAATTCTTGTTTTTGGTTGTGGTTGTGGCTATGCCGCGCCATGTTACGAATCAGAAACGAGTTATTCTCAATTCAAGGCTCGGCCCCATTTTTGCCATTTTTGTTCGTTATGAACCGCCCTGCGCGGACCCGCATGCAGGATGGTGCGGGGGCTGGGGGCTAAACACCCTCGGCTACCCGATTAGGTGGCAATGCCCGCCGGTCGGAATAGCACAAAATAGCAAAACCTTGGCCCAAGCGTGCGTTCGAAAACGAAGCCCGCCTCCTCGGCTTTATTCTTCAGGGCAGAGAGTGGGACATAATCCGGATCGACAAGAACTTCACCAACCACAAGCCGTCCCTCGACTTTCAGAACCCGCCGCAGTTCACGAAGCGCCGCGATGCCATCCGGGATTTCTCCAAGTGTCCCAATCATATATGCAGCATCAAACATATGATCTGGATACGGAAGCGCCTGCGCATCCCCTTGTGTCGTCACTATATTCGTGACATCGGCTTTTGCTGCCCGTCGGCACAGATCGCCGAGCATCTCCTGCTGCACATCCAGTGCATCCAAAATTCCGCCGGGAAGCAGCGCAGCGGCGATTTGGAGAGCGTGAACTCCGATTCCAGGGCCAATTTCCAGGATTCGCTCGCCACTTCGTGGCTCAAGGATTTTATCGAGATGTTGAGGCGAGTTCGGACCGCGGGGTAGAAAGAGTATCCACCGCATGAAATATGGCATCGGCATAGGGTGTCCGCGGTTCCATGCACGCGCGGCAACGCTCAGAATCAAGGCCACGATCGAAGCATAAAAAGCCCAGACTTGTCGCTTCATACCGTATTGTCCCTTCCCAGCCATCTAACGTTGCGGTTAAACGGCGTGCCCCCAAGACGCATCTGTCTCGAACCGCTTGTTAGGCGCTGTCTTTCCCGGCCTTATTATCATGCGATCCCACCGTGGCGAGCGCGGCTGCTATCAGCATCGCCATCGCACTGGGCGCATAGAACAAGCCAATCGACAATGCGCCCCCTACGACGAAAACCAGTAAGAGAACCGCACCGACCATCTCCAAGCGGCAAGGTATATCGTCACGCCTACGGCCCACCCCAGCGCGGCACACACCAGCGCGCGCTCGGCGATGGACCACAGCTTGTCGTCCTGCGCCCGGGCCCGTTGCAGGACAACGACGGGGAGCACGACGAGTGTAAGAAAAACTATGCCCCAGAACCACATACCACTATTTCCTGTCCGTATAATGGCGGCCTGGTCCGCTTCAAATCGCCACCTGAATTCGCCAAGAAATCAGCACAAGCGCGTTTAAAAAGTCAAAAATTTTCCGGCGCATTTTCGCCCGAAAAAATCGTGAAGAAATCGCGAAGCGAAAAATCTTTTAGCCAAACTTCAAGTCCTCCGGACTACAATTCCAAAAAACTTTGCTAAAAAACAAAGTGTTATGAAACTCCAAACCTCAATTGTCAAATAACAAATAAATCTCAATAACCAAAATTACAAATAACAAACAAGGAAAAGTAATTATTTTGGACATTCAATAATTGTAATTTGTAATTTATTTGTAATTTGATATTTGTCATTTGGGATTTTGTTTCACCATTAACTGCTACGGAGCCGCGCCGTGGTTCAATGTTTTCATCTCTTCTCTTGCAGAATATTCAATTCCTTGAGCGAGGTGATGCATACGGAGAGGTCCTTCAGCAGTCCATCGGCGATATCGTATATCCAGCCATGTATGGCAATTTTTTGTCCGCGCCCCCACGCGTCCTGGATGATCGTCGTGTTGCCGACGTTGATGACCTGCTCCACGGCATTCAGTTCGCATAATCTACGCAGCCGTTCGGATTTGTTCCGGATCGCCTCCAGCTTCGCTTGGTGCCGTTGCTGGATGTCGCGGACATGCCGCAGCCAGTTGTCAACCAGGCCATGAGGCGTATTGTCCATGGCGGCCTTGATGCCGCCGCATCCATAGTGTCCGCACACTATCACATGCCTGATCTTGAGAATGTCAACCGCGTATTGAAGGACCGAGAGACAATTCATGTCAGTGTGAATCAATAGATTGGCGAGGTTTCGATGGACAAACAATTCTCCGGGAAGCAGTCCAACTATTTCATTCGCCGGGACCCGGCTGTCAGAGCACCCGATCCAAAGATATTCCGGCGCCTGCTGTTCCACAAGCCTGGAGAAGAATTCCGGGTGAGACGCGCGTATTTTCGAGGCCCATTTCTTGTTGCTTTCAAAGAGGTGCGGCAGTGCTTTCATTTTTTTCCTTTGAATAATGTTTAGAGTTGTATTATTTTCATTTCGCCGCGTCTTTGCAATCTCCACGGTTAAAAATCAAAAAAATTTCCAGCGCGTTTTTTTATCCATCATTAACATGTTAACATTATTCTGTATTCTGACTCCTGAATTCTGAATTCAATATCCTACTTTAAAACTCACTGAAAGGATTTTTTTACATGCCCGGAAAACCGAAAAAGATGATCATCTACAATTTATTCCCTCCCCTTGCCGGAAAAATGGGTCTGTGGGAAAAGCATATGGCAAGGGCCGCCGGCATGGGATTCAACTGGGTCTTCGTGAATCCAATCCAATACCCGGGTTTTTCCGGGAGCCTCTACTCCATAAAGGATTACTTCACGATCAACCCTTTGTTTTTGGACAAGGATTCTGGAAAGACCCAGGAGGAGCAGGTAAGAGAGGTCGCTGGCCAGGCTGAAAAGCTAGGCATGAAGATGATGATCGACCTCGTGATCAACCACTGCGCGGTTGACTCAGACCTGCTCAAGAAAAACCCGGAATGGTTTCTGTGGGAAGGTCCGGGAAAGCCTGCCCATCCCTTTTGCGATGAGAACGGGAAAAAGGTGGTGTGGGGGGACTTGGCTAAATTCGACCACAAGAGCGCCAAGGCCAAGGAGGGACTCTTTAATTTATTCATGAAAATATTGAAATTCCTGATCGGCCTGGGCTTCAAGGGGTTCCGGTGCGACGCGGCATATCAGCTTCCTGGAAGTTTATGGGAGCGGCTCATACGCGAGACCAAAGCCGGCAATCCAGACATCCTTTTTTTCGCCGAGACGCTGGGTTGCTCCGCTGACCAGACAAGGAAAACCGCCAAGGCCGGGTTTGACTACATATTCAACAGTTGCAAGTGGTGGGACTTTCACAGTCCCTGGCTCATGGAGAATTACAATCTTACCCGTGAGATCGCCCCTTCGGTTGGGTTCCCGGAAAGCCACGACACGCAAAGGCTCGGCGAGGAATTGAATGGTAACATAAACGGGCTGAAGCAGAGGTATCTGTTCTCAGCCATGTTCTCGGCAGGAGTCATGATGCCCCTGGGGTTTGAATTCGGCTTCCGCAAGAGGACCCATGTGGTGAAGTCAAGGCCTGAGGACTGGGAAGAGACCGGCCTGGATCTTACGACGTTCATAAGGTCCGCAAACCGCGTCAAGGAGGAGCATCCGGTTTTTCAGGAGGACGCCCCCACCCAAGTCCTGCATCACGGAAATCCAAATGTCCTTTTGCTATGGAAGGCGTCAGTCCATACCACGGAGGAGGCCCTGGTCATCCTCAATAAGGACATTCATAACAAGCAGGGCTTTTACGCCGGGAACCTGTACGACTTCGTGCAAGGCAGGGAGCCCTTGGTGGATGTTTCACCTGAGCCTACTCTGGACTACATCCCCACGCCGTTTTCCTACGAGTTGCAACCCGGACAGGGAATTGTCCTTGTTACCAGAAGGAAAGGTATTTTTGAATGACGACGCCTCCATGCCGATACCGGTTTCGCGACGAAACCACATGCGCTGAATCCGCCGTGGAAGGCTCCGGTTTTTGTTTCTGGCATGACCCGAATTCCGACAAGAGCGGCAAGGACATCAAGGGACGGCTGGAAGAAAAGCACAATAAGGGGGAACGGCTGGAAGGATTTCAACTGAAGGCCGCGGACCTTGACGACATCTATTTAATCCGCTCTGACCTCTTAAACGTGAATTTAACAAGGGCGAACTTACATAGGGCGCATTTGTTCAATTCCAATCTCAACAAGGCATGCCTGTTCAAGGCAAATCTCGACAAGGCGAATTTAAAAAAATGCTCCTTAAAGGACGCGGAGCTTCTAGGCGCGCACTTTGGGGGAGCGGAACTGGATAATATAGATTTAGGAGAGGGCTTTAGACTAAAGAACGAGCAGGAAGGGGACGCCTTCGCCAGGCAAGGGGATAAAGCCAAAGCCCATGAAAAATATTTCGAGGCAGAGGAGATTTACCGCGACATCAAGACAAACTTCAAGAACAGGGGGCTTTCCTTTGAGGGCGGACGGTACTTCTACAGGGAAATGGTCATGAAGCGCAAGCAACTGCCTATTTTTTCCATTGAACGCTTTTGGTCGAGGATCATGGACCTTGCCACGGGCTACGGTGAAAAGCCTTACAAGATAATAGGTTTTTCGATTTCCTTCATGACGGTTTGGGCGTTTATTTTCAGTCTCCTCGGCATAGTGCATACATCCGGATATCACGCCAGACTTTCCGGAAACCACACGTTTTACCAGAACTGCGTGGTTTTCTATGACGCCTTTTATTACAGCGTAGTGACCTTTACCACCCTGGGATACGGAGACTTTACTCCCCTTGGGATCGGAAAGCTGCTGGCGATCATGGAGTCCTTCTCCGGGGCCTTTTTGATAGCCCTCTTTGTCATCACCATGTACAAGAGATACATGGAGAGGTGAGGCTTAACAACGGGCCGGTGGACAAAAAAAAGAATTCAGGAGCCAGGATATCTTATTTCCCGGCCCAGATATCCTCTATGGTTTGAAACAACTCGTCCAGGTCCTCAGGCATGATATCAGCCATGTGCGCTATGCGGAAGGTCTTGTTTTTCACTTTGCCATAACCGTTATCGAAGGCGAAGCCCCTCTCGGCAAGTTTCTTTTTCAAGCCCTCCAAATCCGAATTCTTATTATTGCTTCCAGAGGTCAGGGTCTGGGAACGGTATCCTTCCTTAGCGAAGAGTTCAAAGCCGTGGGAAAGAATCCATTTCCGGGTTTTTTCAGCCATTCGGGCATGCCGAGCGAACCTCGCCTCCGCGCCCTCTTTGAAAATCCGGTCCAACTGGACGTCCAACGCATGGATCAGGCTGATGCAAGGGGTCGAAGGGGTGTTGTGCTTTTCATCGTTCGCCGCGAATTCCAGGAAGTCGAAATAATATCCTCTGTTGGGAGTGGACTTGGCTTTTTCAAGGGCCCGGTCCGACACGGTGAAAACGGCCAAGCCCGGGGGCAGCCCGAATGCCTTTTGAACAGACGCGACGCAGACGTCAAGGCGCAGAGCATCAACTTCCACTTTAACTCCTGACATGGAGCTTACCGTATCCACGATAAAAGACACATCAGGATACTTCAGCATGACCTCGGCGATTTCCTCCAGAGGCGACATCGTCCCGGTTGATGTTTCGTTATGGACAAGCGTAATGGCGTCATATTTTCCTGTCTTCAAGGCATCGTCCACCATCTCAGGCGTTATTGGATTGCCCCACTCGGCCTTATAGGCGTCGGCTTCCAGTCCGCACCTCTGGGCCACGTCGTGCCACTTGGCGCTGAATGCCCCATTGCAAAAATTGGCGCAACGTTTTTGGACAAGATTCTTAACCGCCCCTTCCATCACCCCAAAGGCCGAGGAGGTGGAAAGAAAAACCCTTCCCTTGGTATACAGGAGACGTTTTAATTTTTCCGTTACGCGCTTATGCAAGGCAGCGTAATCGGAAGAACGGTGTCCAATCATTGGGACGGACATAGCCGCCAGAATGTCCTTGTGAACTTCCACCGGTCCTGGTATAAACAGCTTCTTTGCCATTAAATTCTCCTTATAAAAATTAAGAACTTATCGCCCTTCGGGCGGACTTTAAAGAATTGAACATCGAACAATTAAGGGCACGACGCATCGTGCCCCAACGTCGAACGTCGAAAAAGGAAGAAAGGATTTAAAACGTAAAATGAATTTTTCTTACTTCGATGTTGGACGTTCGATGTTCGATGTTGGACGTTCAGTTTTTTCCTCTTCTGCATTTAGCATCTCGTTGATTTATAAGCGAAAAAAATGGAAATTCCTATACTGTTTTAAATTGGGTTCTGGAAATGAGCATCAAGGAGGGGGAGCTATTTTCCGCTAAGATGAAGATAAAGGCATTGATTGATACGGCAAATTATGGATGCTTAAAATTACCATATTTTTTAAAAAAAAGCTAATCCAGGAAAATATTTGAAATTTTTAATTGCCGTGTTTTTTTCCTTCACCCAGGATATTCCAGCAGGGCAACTGACTCAATATGCTTCGTGTGCGGGAACATGTCCACCGGCTGGATGGCTTTTATCGCGTAGCCACCTTCTTGCAACAACATTAAATCCCTCCTGAGGCTGGCCGGATTGCAAGAGACATAGACGATTTTTTTTACTTTCCGCGAATTCAGAAATTTCATCACAAGACCGGAAAGGCCCTGCCTGGGCGGGTCGGCCACCACGAAGTCGATTTTCTTAGTTGCTGGAGGCGCCTCGCGGTCCAGGTCCAGACAAAGAAACTCCGCGTTCTTAATGCCGTTCAGCCTGGCGTTGTGCCTGGCGTCACGGATGGAGCTTTCCGCGCTATCTATCCCTGTCACTCTTTTTGCCATCTTTGCAAGAGGCAGGGTCATTGAGCCAATGCCGCAATAGAGGTCCAGTCCGCAATGATCAGCCTGGAGGTCCAGAAACTCCTGGACTTTTTTGTACATCCTTTCCGCCATTCCTGGATTGGTCTGGAGGAAGGCGGAGAGGGAGACCTCGAAATCCAGTCCCAAAATTTTTTCCTCCAACTTAGGTTTGCCGAACACAATATATTCCCTGTCCCCCAGGATGACGTTCGTCCGTTTTTCGTTGACGTTCCAAAGCAGGCCGGAGGCGTGCAGCCCTTTCCGGCGAAATTCACTTTTCAGTTGATGCGCGATTTTGTTGATCTCAGGGCAAGGGCGGCCGGAGGCGATGAAGGCCGCCTGTATCCGGCCAGTGGCTGAGGAGGACCGGAGGAAGAGGTGTCTCAAAAGGCCGGAATGCTTTTTTTCGTCATAGATATCCAGAGGAAACTTTTCGAGGACGCCTTTAACCGCCAGGGCCGCCTGCGCGAGGCGTCCGTCCTGTATATGGCAATCGCGGAATTCCATGATCTCATGGGTGCCGGGTTTATAAAAACCCATGCAGAGCCGGCCCTTGCGCCTTTGAAGGGGGAGGATGAGCTTGTTTCTGAAACGAGACTTTTTAGGGGACGGGAGAAAGGGGAGGATTGGGGCGTTCACGCCATTCAGAATGGACCGGAACTCGTCATGTTTTAATCTCAGTTGCTCCGCGTATGGGAGGCGGATTAGCTCGCAAAGTGAGCAAGATCCGCAAGAAGTTTTTATTTTAAGCATGCGTTGGCATAATCAATGCAAAACATTTCCTTGGTGGCTATATTTTGTCAAATTTTTGGCTATGAATCAAAAAGTCCCTTAATTATCAGATAGTTATAAAACTAAAATTCTTGAGGCTGAAAAATATGTGGGTAGGCGTAATCGGGTCAGGTTTATGCAACAGGGAAATTTATGAAACAGCGGAGGAAATAGGTTTTTGGATAGGGTCGAGGCGGCATGTATTGGTTTGCGGCGGGATGGGAGGAGTTATGGAGGCCGCTGCCAAGGGGGCCAAGAGGGGCGGAGGCGAGACCATAGGTATTTTGCCGGGCGCACACGCCTCAGAGGCGAACCCTTACATAAACTATCCGATCATCACTGGAATGGGCCATGCCAGGAATGTCATTATAGCAAGGTCTTCGGACATCCTTGTAGCGGTTTCAGGGGAGTTCGGGACCTTGTCGGAAATCGCCATGGGCTTGAAAATAGGCAAACCTGTCCTTGCCTTCCGGTGCAAGTGGGAAGGGATAGAAGGGGTCGTCCCGGTCAGAAAAAAAGATGAATTGTTCGCTGAAATGGAAAAATACCTGCGATAAAAACACAAAATTTCAAATAACAAATAAATCTCAATAAACAAAATTGCAATGGGATAAGCAAGAAAATGGAATTGTTCTGGACATTCAGTGGTTGTAATTTGTAATTTATTTGTAATTTGCTATTTGTCATTTGAGATTTTGATTTCCCTTTGGTTGCGGCCGAAGGCCACGTCGTGTTATCCATGAAAACTTCCTCTAAAATATTCCTCCTTTTCCTTTGCGGACTTCTCTTCCTTTGCGAGGGATGCGGCACAACCGGGAAAACAAGGATCAGAAAAACCACCATCATAAAAAAGGACGGGATTTACCACACCATTAAAGAGGGACAGACTATTTACCGGATCGCGCTAGCTTACGAGGCTGACCCGGATGTATTGCTCAAGGTAAACGGAATCAGCGATCCCACCACGATAAAGGAAGGCCAGGAAATATTTATTCCTGGCGCCAAGGCCTTGCGCGAGGTCCCGGTTGCCGCTCCGCCCGAGGAAAAGAAAAACACCGGGGGGCCGCTAAGAAAAAAAGTCTGGGCCAAAAGATCCGGAAACGCCAAAAACGCCGTTATTAAAAAAGGCTTCTTCGACTGGCCGGTTAGAGGGAAGATTTCCTCCAAATTCGGGCTTAGGAACGGGGTCCCTCATGACGGCGTGGACATCTCTGAAAATAAGGGAACCATCATACGCGCCGCGGCCCCTGGCAAGGTGATCTTCAGCGATTGGGGTCCAACAGGCTACGGAAATATAGTCATTATCAGGCACGACGACCATCTGACCACCATCTACGCCCATAACCATAAAAACCTGGTTACAAAGGATAAAGTAGTTAAGCAGGGCGACAAAATAGCGCTACTCGGCGAAACAGGACGTTCCACTGGCCCACACCTGCATTTTGAAGTCAGGTATGGCCGTGAGCCGGTTGACCCATTGAATTACCTTCCCTGAGTTTCCTTCATTTCATTTAACAACCCTTTTGGTATATAATTTCCAAGAAACTAAGGACACCAAATGAACCCAAGAATTTTACTCATAGACGACGAAAAATCCATTACTGACTCGCTTATTCGTTTCCTGGAGTTTGAAGGTTATAAGGCGGACGGCATAAATGATCCGCTGAAGGCCATGGAATTGATAGAAAAGACTAATTACATGGTCATTATCAGTGATATATCCATGCCGGGCAAGAACGGAATTGAACTTCTAACCGAGATTAAAAAGTATAACGGGATGATCCAGGTGATAATGATCACCGGTTTCGTGACCATGGATAACATTCTGAGCTGTCTCCGGGAAGGCGCAAGCGATTGCCTGTTCAAGCCCCTGGACCTGGAACAATTCAGAGACGCGGTGGAAGAGGCGGTTGGGAAGATTAAAAAGTGGGAAAAGATCCTAAAATGGCTTCAAAAAGGGAAAAAAGGAAAATATTGATTCGCAGTGCGGCATTGGCCGCAACCAAAGGGGAAATGAAATTTCAAATGGCAAATAACAAATCCCAAATAAATTACAAATTACAATTATTGAGAGTCCAAAGTAGTTCTATTTTACTTTTTTTGTTTGTTCTTTGTAATTTTGGTTATTGAAATTTATTTGTTATTTGACAATTGAGATTTGGAGTTTCATAAAACTTTGTGATCTTTGCGCGCTTTGTGGTTAAAAAATTTTTGTCATTTTTGCAATAATATGGAACCCTCCGCCGATTCCGGAATAGATATAGAGCTTTTAACTGATTTCATTGCCGAGACGCTCGGGGAAATCGACAATCTGGATGAAAAATTCATCCAATTGGAAAAATCCCCGGCCGACACCACCATCATTGACTCCATATTCCGCCCTGTCCACTCCATCAAGGGAAGCTCCGCTTTTTTCAACCTGAACAATATCCGGATTTTCGCCCACCGGATGGAAAGCCTCCTGGACGATCTCCGCAAGGGGAAGATGCCGGTCACGCAGGACGTGATAGACGCGCTGCTCACCGGCATAGATTTTCTCCGGGCCATGTTCAAGCGGATTGACCCCAAAAAACTTGAGGACAAGCCTAACTCCGAGGAAGAGGAATTCCTGGAGGGGCTTGGACGCTTCACCGTTAAAAAGGAGGAAAAGCCGGGTGAGGCCCTGCAGTCCTACTTTATCCAGTTGAGGAAGGTGCAGGACAGGTTCATGATGAAATTAGCGGAGGAGGACAAGGACAAGGCGGTCAAGGACATCTTTGAAATCATGGATAAGCTGGAAGAGCAATTGACGACTCATGGGATTTTGAAGCATATTGAGGCCCCGAAACACCTGGGCGAGATTTTAGTGGAGAAGGGCAAAATTTCAACAAAGGACATAGAAGACGCCTTGAAGCAGCAGAAAAAGGTGGGGACTATCCTTGTGGAAACAGGGAAAATCACTGAAAAGGACATAGAGGAGGCATTGCAATCCCAGGAGAAGGAAAAGGAAAAGGCCAAGCCGCCCGCCATCGAAAAACTCAGCGTCAGGAAGTATATGCGCGTGGAAGAGGACAAGGTCGACACCTTCCTTAATTATATAGGGGAATTGATTATTTCCTCGGAAGTTTACCGGTATCTGCAAAAACGTCTGGAACTGGCGGGAACGCAAGGCGTATTGACCAGGGAATTCAAGAACGCCAACCTCTCCTTTCTGGAACTTTCCAATTCCCTTCAAAAAAGCCTTATGGAAATCCGCAGGGTGTCGGTCAAATCCATTTTTCAAAAAATCCCGCGCCTTGTCCGCGATCTTTCCAAGAACCTGGGCAAGGAGATAGAACTCGTCCTGGAGGGGGAAGACACCAGCATAGACAAGAGCATTGTGGAGGGATTGGAGAATTCCGTGATCCACATGGTGAGAAACTCCGTTGACCACGGCGTTGAAACAATCCAGGAAAGGGAGAAAAAAGGAAAATCCCCAAGCGGGAAAATAGAGGTTTCCGCTTATTCCGACGAAGAATATTTTTATCTCAGGATAGCGGACGACGGCAAGGGAATGGACCCGGAAATCATCCGGCAAAAGGCAATCGAGAAGGGGCTTACTACCCCGGAACAGGCGGCCGCCTTAAGCAAGAGCGACACGCTTAAGTTCATTTTCGGCGCTGGTTTTTCCACTGCTAAACAGGTCACAGACGTTTCAGGACGCGGGGTGGGCATGGACGTGGTCATGACAGAGATCAAGAAATTCAAGGGCGTGGTGGATATGGACTCGGAAGTTGATAAAGGGTCCCAGTTCACCCTGAAATTTCCCCTTGCCGTGACGCTTACCATTATAGACGGCCTCCTGGTCTCAGTCGGCAAGGAAAAATACGTGATACCGCTCAATATGATCAAGGAATCGGTCTGCCCCAGGAAGGAGCAGGTCATGAGGGTCAAGTATAAGGGAGAAATGGTGAGCATCCGGGAGACCCTCTATCCGATAGTCAGGATACATGAGCTGTTCGGGGTCAGGGACGCCGTGCAAAACCCATGGGAATCCGTCATGGTGGTGGTGGAAAGCGACAACAAGCGGTGCTGCCTGATGGTGGACAGTTTACTTGAAAAACAGCAGGTGGTTCTGAAGGACATAGGCAGGAGCTTCAAGCATATCGAAACCATAGCAGGCGGGTCCATTCTTGGGGACGGCAAGGTCGGCCTGGTTTTGAACGTGGACGGGATAATGAATAAGTCGCTTTGAGGGCTTTATTACTATTTGAATTAAATGGAACGCGGATGACGCGGATAGCACGGATTTGCGCGGATAAAAAATTATTTTTAAAATCCTTGCGGACCAGTGTCTTCCGCGCCATCCGTGTTCTATTAGTATGGCGCTTAACTGAAAGGGTGTGCTATGAATATTAATTTTACAGCGGTTTTTGAGAAATCCCCATTCGGTTATATTGGGTATGTTGAGGAACTTCCTGGGGCCAATACACAAGGGGAAACTTTAGAAGAAACAAAATCAAATCTAATCGAAGCCGTTCAACTTGTGTTGGAATCAAACAGGCAATTAGCCGAGGAAGAAATTCATGGAAAGGAAATTATAAAGGAGCATTTTGGCGTGCTTTCCGCATGAAACGTAAGTATCTGATTCGGCATTTGGAAAAATGTGGGTGTGAGTTCCTACGGGAAGGGGCAAATCACACAGTTTATGTAAACAGAAGCAAAAAGAAGGTTTCAACTATCCCAAGACACCGGGAGGTTGATGAGAATTTAACAAAGAGAATATGTAAGGATTTAGGAATTGAAAAGCCATAACAAATCGTTAAAACTTATTGGCAAGACATGAATATAAAACTGCACGAACTTCCAGTAGACGAACGAATCAAACTCGTGGAGGAATTGTGGGATAGCATCGCCTCCGATCAGAAGGCGCTGCCACTTACCACCGAACAAAAGGCTGAACTTGACCGGCGTTTAGACGCCTATGAAGCTGATGGAAAAAAATGAGAAATGCTGAAAGAAAAGGCAAAAAAAAACTTTGTGATTTTAGCGTCTACTTTATGCGCTCTATGGTTAAGCTCCTAACCTCCCCCACATCCCATCCACCTTCATCTTCACCTCTTCGGTCATCTCCAACTCATCCGGCCACTCGCGCTGAAATCCCTCCTCTTTCCATTTTCGCGTGGCGTCGACGCACAGCTTGTCCTGGAAAAAATGGAGGTCCCTTTTGGGGTCCGTGTTGTTGAAGAATTTCCACACCGCGACGGAATTGTTTTTCACGTCTGTTTCAGAGTCGAACACCACCACAATCCTGAACGCCCCGAGGCCCGGCGTCTGAAAAATAATCTCCGCTGTTTCCCTGGCAGCGAAGGCCTTCCTTTTTTCCAGGGCGATAAAGAGAATTGGATTTTGGACCTGCCGCGCCGGAATGGCTATGTCGCGCGCATGGGGCGACAAGGCCCTCACCATATTCAGGGTTTCCTGCTCCTCCGGGACGGTCTCATTCCGCCTTTTCGCGGGGACGTCGCCTTCACCAGGGAGGCGCGAGGTGGCGTCCACTCCCAGCTTGGAACCGTAAAGTCCGGTGGGAGAGGAATGATCCAGCGCGTCCAGCGCCCCATCTGAAAAATAAAGGTCTTTAGTCAGGTCGACCCGATTCAACACGTCCCGGACCAGCGCCGGATAGTCGTGCGGGTCCTTGGTGGAGTCCACCACCAGGACCATTTTGGAAAAACCCATCTGGCCGGTCCCCCAAAGGGAATTCATGGTCTGCCGCGCGTGAAAGGGATAGCTTTTCTTGATGGCCGCAACCACGCAGTTGTGAAACACCCCTTCCCAGGGAAGAGATATGTCGACTATGTCGTGGTTAACAGTCTTTAGCAACGGGAGGAATATCCTTTCCGTGGCCTTGCCTATGTAGCAATCCTCCATTGGCGGCTTACCAACTATGGTTGTGTGGTACACCGCGTTTTTTCTGTGCGTGACGGCAGTGACATGAAAAACCGGATAAGGGGCGGCAAGGGAGTAATACCCGGTGTGGTCTCCGAACGGACCCTCCACGCGGCTTTCCTCCGGGTCAACGTACCCTTCCAGGACTATCTCCGCGGTTGCCGGGACCTCCAGGTTAACGGTTTTGCATTTCGCCATCTCCACCCCTTTCTTGCGGATGAAACCGGCCAGCAGAATTTCATCCACGTCCGGCGGCAAGGGCGCGGTGGCGGCGTAAGTCACAACCGGATCGGCCCCGATGGCCACAGCCACTTCCATCCTTTTCTTGAGTTCCTTGTGTTCACGGAAATGGCGTGCCCCGTCCTTGTGGATGTGCCAATGCATGCCTGTGGTGTTTTTGCCGTACACCTGCATCCGGTACATTCCAACATTGCGCCTGCCGTTAAGCGGCGACCGTGTGAACACCAGTGGTAGGGTGATGAAGCGTCCACCATCCCCCGGCCAGCACTTAAGTACCGGAAATTTTTCCAGGTCGATATTATCCCCTGTGAGAACCACCTCCTGGCATGGCGGGACCGCGCCTTTGAAAACTCTCGGCGGGATCTTTATCAGGTCGAACAATTTCGGCAGCAGGGACAGTTTGCCTGAAATGGTCTTGGGCGGAGAAAATTCAATTATTTCCCTGATATCGCGGGCGATTTCTTCTATATCGCCAACCCCCAGGGCCATGCGGATTCTCTTCCTGCTTCCGAAGGCGTTGATCAGGACAGGGACGGCTGATCCCTCGGCGTTCTCGAACAAAAGTGCCTTGCCGCCATCACGGCCTTTAGAGACCCTGTCAGTTATCTCAGTGATTTCCAGTATAGGGGAGACCCTTTCCCGGACGCGGACCAGTTCGCCTTCTGTTTCCAGGCGGCGGATGAAATCGTGAAGGGATGAATAGGTTGTTCTCATGGCAGGGTAGGATTCAAATTTTTAAATCAGGTGATTGTCAAATAACAAATAAATCTCAATAACCAAAATTACAAATGACAAACAAGGAAATGGAGTTGTTTTGGACATTCAGTAATTGTAATTTGCTATTTGTCATTTTGTATTTTGTATTTTGTTTTCCCTTTGGTTGCGGCGGAGCCGCGCCTAGGATACTATGAGCAAATCCATGTTACCTCAGCCTGCATCGGGCCGCGCCTACGATCCAGCGCGACATGGCACACGTATCGCTTCCCGTCATACTCCACCACAAACCGGCCCATCTTGCTCCGCGGATCGGTCACCTGATCGGCAAGGTAATCCAGCATCTCTTGCCCAGACCAAGCCTCAAAGTCTATCTCCGTTGCCTGCGGACCCGCGGCAAAGGATGCCATATTGTTAATTTCCATTCCACTTATCGTTGATTTCGACATGTTTGTTTCCTTTATTGGGCTCGGCATTGATACGGGCTAACATTGATTACATTGATCTGCATAAAATATTTTTTTTCATGCTTTAACCAAGCCCTGGCAGGGCAAAACAATAATAGCCCAGCGCGTGAGCGCAGGGTCAGGCGTCATAGGATTTCCAGCCCTGCAAGGGCGGCACGAAATGCCAGTTTATTGTACCACCCTTACAGGGCTTAAACAATCTCACCCCCCGCAGCACGGTAAATTTGTTCTACCATATCTCACACGCCATTAAGGGTGCAGGAGTTTTTTGTCATGCGCAGGTAATCGAAGACCAACCTGGCGCTACGGTGTAGTTGCCTCATCTTTTGCGCGACATTGGAGACACCTTTGGA
>JACRGO010000178.1 GCA_016212295.1 Nitrospinota bacterium
AGAAATTTGAGTTGTCAGCGGCGTCTGAAAATTTCTTTTTAAAAAATTCCCCTCTTGAGAGGGGTGGCCGAAGGCCGGGGTGTGTTAAGGAGCTTCTTATTCATGCCTCGGTATAAACATTTTTTCAAGACAGCTTCTTAGTGCCTTCGTGGCTTTGTGTGAGACATTGCTATTTTCCCCCATGAATGGACGTCTTATATCCAGCCCAGGCCGCTTCCATGATGGCCTCGGAAAAAGTCGGGTGGCTGTGGACGGTCTCTCCCATGTCCCTTACTGTAAGGCCCTTGGACACCGCCAGGGCAGCCTCATGTATGAGTTCCGAAGCGTAAGGGCCGATGATCCGCGCCCCTAAAAGCCTTTCGCTCCCCTCCTCGATTGTCAGCCTCACCTCGCCTGCCAATTCGTTCGTTACCTGCGCCTTGCCAAGCATCCTTGTGGAAAAGGTTCCGGTCTTCACCCTGAACCCTTTTTTCTCAGCGTCCTGGATGGAAAGGCCCACGCTCCCGATCTCCGGGTCACAGAACACAGCGGAGGGGACAGCGGAATAGTCCATTACGGACTGGAACCCCATGGCGTTTTCAACGGCCACGATCCCTTCCTTGGACGCAGCATGGGCCAGAAGCCATTTGCCCGTAATGTCCCCTATGGCATAAACCCCGGCGACAGAGGTCTCCATCCTCTCGTTCACTATAATATTGCCCTTGGGGTCAAGGGCGATTCCAATGCCTTCAAGCCCAAGGCCGGAGGAATTGGGCCTCCTGCCGACCGAGACCAGGATTTTCTCGGCCTCTATCTCTTTTCCGCCTTCAAGGCAAAGCGCCTTCCTTCCGTCCCGTTCCTCGGCCTTCACCACCTTCACGCCGCACAGCAATTTTATTTTTTTCTTCTTGAACTCCCTTTCCAGGATTTTTACTATTTCCGGGTCTTCGCCGGGCAGGAGCCGGGACTCCAATTCGAGTATGGTCACCTCTGATCCAAAGCCGCTGAAAATGGAGGCGAATTCACACCCGACCACTCCGCCTCCGATAATGGCAAGGGAGGACGGGATGCCTTCCATGTTGAACACAGTATCAGTTGTGAGGACGTCAATTCCCTGAAAGGCCGGGAGCGGCGCGGGCGAAGAGCCCGCGGCGATTATTATTTTCTCCGACTCTATATCGGTCCGGCTTCCCTCCCCGCCATCAATGCGGATTTTTTGTGTCGATGCCAGGGAAGCCTCGCCATTAATGACTTCAATGCCATTGGACTTCAGAAGATGTTGTATTCCATTTTCCAGGTTGGAGATAATCCGTTGGGTCCTCTCCCGGATTTTCCCAAGGTCCGGCTTGGCCTCGCCTCCCACCTCCACTCCAAACAGGCCGGCCTCCCTAACGTTTTTAAGCGCTTTGGCGGAGCAGATATAACTCTTTGACGGGATGCATCCCCTGTGCAGACAGGTCCCTCCTACCCTTTCCTTCTCCACAAGACACACCTTAGCCCCAAGCTGGGCGGCACGGACAGCGGCCACGTATCCGCCTGGACCCGCGCCGATAATGGCGATAGTGTATTTTTTCATGTAAGGATTTATTGTTACTGTATCGGAATTTCAAACTTTTTTTTAAAAATCAACGGGATAGCAATGCGAGTGGCTAATTTTAAACTTCGTGTTTCTTCGTGGCTTAGCGGCTTTGTGGCTATCTTTTTTTTGCCACTAAGACACAAAGGCGCTAAGAAACACGAAGAACTATGCATTATTAACTACGCTAAGTTGCAAGTGACTGAAGTTCTTAAAAAGTAAAATACAAATAAAGTTCTATGAGCCAGTCCCCCCAGAAAAGGGCGATGGCCCCGCCCAGCGCCAGAAAGGGACCGTATGGAATCTTGCTCTTCCGCCCCTTTTTTCCAAGCGCCATGAGAATGAGGCCGATAACTGATCCGCTCAGTGATGAGATAAAAATGGTCAGCAGCATCTTTTGCCATCCGAGAAAGCTGCCGATCATGGCGATCAGCTTGATGTCCCCTCCCCCCATTCCTCCCCTGCTGGCGAAGGCGATTATAAAAAAAATCGCCCCTCCAAGGAAAGCGCCGGCCACCGATTCCAAAAAGGGGACTGGAATCAAGCCAAAGAGACTCAGCGCCAAACCTATCACTATCCCAGGCAGGGAAATGACGTCAGGAATGATCTGGTGGTCCAGGTCGATGGCGGTGATCACCACCAGGGACGTGAGCCAGGCCGCATGGATAAAAAAATAGGGAAGCCCGTATTGGTTGTAAGCCGCGAGAAAGATCAGACCCACCGCCAACTCAACTATGGGATACCGGATGGAGATCGGGGCCTTGCAAAAATCGCATTTTCCCAGCAAGAGGACATAGCTGAGCAAGGGAATATTTAAATGGGCGGGCAGAGATTCCTTGCAATTGGGGCAAAAGGACCTTATGGGATAAAAGACGGAGCCGCCATTGGGAAGCCGGTAAATGGCAACGTTGCAAAAACTTCCAACGCAAAGTCCAAGGACAAAAACAAACTGAGGGAGGGCGCAATGAAAAAGGTCCATGAATGATTTCCTAAAGATCACAAAAAAAAATCGTAACCGTTCACAGGGTTGTCGTGAAAAACCGGACAAAGCCTCATCAGCTATTTTTTACATCCCCCTTCATCCCCCTTGCCAAGGGGGAATTAAAACAGAGCCCATTTTAGGGGCGTTTCCGTATTCCCCCTTGCCAAAGGGGGACCAAGGGGGATATGGTTTCCCCTGCAATTGAGCGTGAAGCCGTTTCCCATGACACATCATGAACGGTTACAAAAAAACTTAATGCCTTAGTGGCATTGTGTGAGACATTCTTTACTCGCCCAATACCTTCCTTAACGCGGACAAGGCCGATTCCGTGGAAAAACCCTTCCTCTGCAAATAACCGAACAGCCTCCTCTTCAACTTTTCACCGGAGACGTCCTTATAGATTTTCAACCTGCGCTCAGCGGCCTTGAGGGCCAAGCCCTTCTCATCCGACCGTCTGAAATATTCATCCACTGCCTCGTTGCGGATTTCCTCGTCCACCCCTTTGGCTTCCAATTCCTTCCTCAGCCGCAGGGGGCCAATAAACCTGTTCCCGGAGCGGCATTCCACCCAATCGGCAGCGAAGGCGCGGTCATCAAGATATTTCAAATTTCCAAGGACGGCCAGCGCCTCGAGGATGGTCTCCTCGCCGAAGCCTTTGTCCCGGAGTTTTTTTTCCACCTCACGGCAGGTCCGCGCCCGTGGGGACAGAAACCGTAAGGCGGCGTCCTTCGCTTGTTCCAGTGGGGATTTTTGCCGGGGCATGGTGACTTCAGGTTTCAGGGGGCAGGTTTCAGGTATCAGGTATCAGGGGGCAGAGATCAGTGGCCAGGGGTTGGTTTTCCTGACCCCTGAAACCTGACCCCTGAAACCTGACCCCTGAAACCTGAATTTCATCCTACTTCTTCCTTGGGCTTTTTTCTTCCTGCTGTGGGACCGGCGGCTCTTCCCTGGGGACAAGGCCAAGTTTTTCCCGGCACTTGGTTTCAATGGCTTGGAGTACATCCGGTTTTTCCTTCAGGAATAACTTGGCGTTTTCCCTGCCCTGGCCGATTCTCTCATTATCGAAGTTATACCAGGTGCCGCTTTTTGATACTATATCGTATTTCACGGCAATGTCCAGAACGTCGCCTGTCCTTGAAATCCCTTCCCCGTACATGATATCGAATTCGGCCTCACGGAAGGGCGGCGCCAATTTATTCTTGACCACCTTGACGCGCGTGCGGCTCCCTGACACGTCCTCTCCTGTTTTAATGGCGGCGATTCTGCGTATATCCAGGCGCAGTGAGGAATAGAATTTCAGGGCGTTACCGCCCGTGGTGGTTTCAGGGTTCCCGAACATGACGCCTATCTTCATGCGGATCTGGTTAATGAATATAACCGTGGTCTTGGACTTGCTGATGACTCCGGTCAGCTTCCTCATTGCCTGTGACATGAGCCTTGCCTGGAGTCCCATGTGGGAGTCGCCCATGTCGCCGTCCAACTCCGCCTTGGGCGTCAGGGCGGCGACCGAGTCGATCACGATGACGTCCACCGCTCCGCTTCTCACCAGGACCTCCGCTATGTCCAGGGTCTGCTCGCCCGTGTCCGGCTGTGATATCAAAAGCTCGTCAGTGTTGACCCCTATCTTCTTGGCGTAATTGGGGTCAAGGGCGTGTTCCGCGTCGATGAAGGCCGCCACGCCTCCGGCCTTTTGGGCCTCTGCTATCACTTGCAGGGCCAGGGTGGTTTTCCCGGAGGCCTCGGGCCCGAAGATCTCGCAAATCCTGCCCCTGGGAAAACCTCCTATGCCGAGGGCGGCGTCCAGGGAAAGAGCGCCTGTGGGAATGACAGGGATGCTGACAAAGGCCCCGGACGCTCCAAGCTTCATGATGGAGCCCTTGCCGAATTGTTTTTCTATCTGGGAAAAGGCCAGTTCAAGGGCCTTTTGCTTTTCCTGGGGGATGGGGGAAGACATGGGGTTTTCTCCTGATTTGGGAAGGGTTTTAAAATGAGCAGACTGGTTTTCAATTTATAGTTTTATCCATCTAAAAGTCAAGAATGGTGGTCATCTCTCTCTCATCCACTTTCTTATTACCTGAACCACCATATCAACGTCCTGCTTCACCAATTCCCTTGTGAAATTCACCACAAACTGGGTTTCCGGGGAAAACCTGCGCGCTCTTGGAACCAACGCAGTTTTTGAGTAAGCCGGCTTTCGGGCCTTCTTGGCTGGAGGAGGGCCGGGGCGGGTCTTCACGGTTGTTTCCTTCGCTGCCTGGACCTTGGACTTAAGCAAGGGCGGGGCCTTGGCAACGGGTTTGGCCTGCGGCTGTTGTTTTGGCCTGAAAATAAAAAAGTACAGAAGAAGGGCCGATAACAGGGACACGGCAAACAGAAATAAAAACCCATAGACGATGTTCATGGGAATATATTATACCAGGAACTAGTCTTAATGCCCTATCATACAAAGGAAAGCAAAATTACAAAACCCAAATAACAAATTCCAAATAAATTCCAAATTACAATTACTGAATGTCCAGAACAATTTCATTTCCTTGGCTTATTCCTTTTCCTTTCATTACAAGGGCAAATTCCTGTAAAATAACATTTCAATTTTCATAGTTCGGTTGAAAAACTTGCGCGGAAAACGCAAATTTCTGGACTTTAATAATCTACAATCCGGATAAATCATGATAAAAAAACGAGTTTTAAGCGGTATGCAGGCGTCGGGCAAACTCCACCTTGGAAACCTGGTTGGCGCCCTGGAAAACTGGAAAAAAATGCAGGACGAATACGAATGCTTCTACTTTATCGCTGATTGGCACGCCTTGAGCACCAATTACGAAGACACCGGAGAAATCGCCTCCAACCGGCTGGAAATAGCGGCGGATTGGCTTGCCGCCGGGCTTGACCCTGAAAAATCCACCATCTTCGTGCAATCGCACATACCCGAACACGCTGTGCTGCATCTCTTTTTGTCCATGATCGTGCCGGTCCCGTGGCTGGAGCGCAATCCAACTTATAAGGAAAAGATGGAGAACATCCAGGACAAGGACCTTGCCACCTATGGTTTCCTGGGCTATCCGGTCCTACAGGCCGCGGACATCTCTCTGTACAAGGCGGACTACGTGCCTGTGGGGATCGACCAGTTGCCGCACCTTGAGCTGACTCGCGAGCTTGTTCGCCGGTTCAACGGCATCTATCGCTGCAATGTCCTCAAGGAACCGGAGGGAAAGATTTCAGAGGTCCCGAAATTGAAGGGAACTGACGGGAGGAAGATGAGCAAGAGTTATAACAACGCCATCTTTCTCGGCGAAGAGCCGGCGTCGGTTGAAACAAAAATAAAGGGGATGGTGACCGACACCAAGCGCGCCCGGAGAAAAGATCCGGGAGAGCCCAACGACTGCAACCTCTTTCCCCTGCACAAGATTTACAGTTCAGAGGAAGATATCCGGGAAATTTGCAAAGGATGCCGCTCAGCTGAGATGGGATGCACTGACTGCAAGGCCATGCTTTTGAAAAATCTCCTTCCAGCCATGGCCCCTATCCGGGAGAAACGCAAGGACTTTATCAGCAAGCCTGATAAAATCAATGAAATCCTTGTAGAAGGGAGCAAGAAGGCCAGACTGGTTGCCATGGCGACCCTTGAGGAGGTCAAGGCCGCCATGAAAATAGGGTGAGCCCCTTGTGTTTCTTGGCCCGAATAAACTGGAAATGACATAGCGCGACGTGGCCGCAACCAAAATAAATTTCGATGTATTCAAACGTTTGATGATATTATTGCGTTCAGAAATTTACTTTTTACGCTTGAAATAAAACCGGCGTTGAATGCTTCAAGAGGAATTTATTTTGGTTGCGGCCATGCCGCGCTCCAAGAAACGGTTGAAAAATTTGCGCGGAAAACGAAAATTTCTGAACGTAATAATATATACCATGTAATTCGTGGTGGGAAAAAGTCCGCGCGAAGGGCGCTAATTTAATTAAGCCTTTTCCTCAGCACAACCTTGTTATCGTTGTCCGCGTAGTAGTCCGGTATATTGGCCACTTCCTGGTAAGCCTGTTTGATGTAAAAATTTCTCGTGGGCTTGTATATCTCCTTGGAGGAGGTCTCCACGAAGATATAACGTCCCCCGGCCTCCAGGATGCTTTTTTCCGTTTCCATGATCAGGAAGGCGCCGATCCCCTCGCGCTGTATTTCCTCGTGGACGGCTATCCAATAAATGTCGAACCTTTCTTCCGCCATGGTTATTGGACCGTAACAGACATAGCCTATAACCTTGCCTTCCCGCTCCGCGAAGATAAAAAAGTATTCGCTCTTCGCGCCCTTGTCCAGCCTGTCCTGGACCAATTCAAGGGCCACGTCTATTTCATGGGAATGAAATTTTCCGGTGGAGAGGAGTATGTCCCGCACCCTTTCCAGGTCGCCTTTTTCAGGTTCCCTTCGCAATGTGAGTTTTTTAAAATCCATACGATAAACCATTAAATAAAAATGATTTCAGCACAAGGCCGCCTCCATTATTTTTTTCACGATGTCCCTTGGTTCATAACCCGCTTCCTTCGCGGCGGCGACAAACCCGGAGTCGGCGGAGATGCAAGGGTTGGCGTTGATCTCGATTACATACACCCTTCCCTTGGCGTCCACCCGCATGTCCACCCTGGCATAGCCCTTTAAGTGAAAGGCGTTCCAGCATCGAAGCGCAGTGCCACGGATGGGGTCCAGGGGGGCGTCTCCAGGGTTGAATATTCTTATGGTGTTTTGATACTCAAAGGAGTCCTTGTCCCATTTAGCGCTGTAGTTGATGATCCTCGGTTTTCCCTCAGGCCAGCCGCGAAAGACCTGTTCCGCCGCCGGCAGCGTTTCCACCACGCCATCCTGGCCTTCCAAAAGGGAGATATTGAATTCCCGGCCTTCTATATATTCCTCAACCACCAAGGGTTGGGAACAGAATTTTTTAAAGATCAGCGGGAGGTCTTTCATGAGGAGGTCAGCGTCGTGGTAAATCGAGCCGTCCTCAATTCCCACCGAGGCGTCTTCCCATGCGGGTTTCACGATCCAGGGCGGGTTAGTTGCGGCAAGAGAAAAATCCTGGACCTTGCCTCGGAATTCATTTCCGCCGGGAACAGGGATGCCGTTGGCCCTGAGCACGGCCCTGGAGAGCGTCTTGTCCGTGCAGAGAAGGATTGAACTGAAGGGGGAGCCGGTGAATGGATAGCCGGAATATTCGAAGACTGCCGGCGGCAGGGAATGAAGCCGAGCGTCTTCCTCCCATTCTTCGAAAAGATTAAAGATTATGTCAGGCGAATATTGATTCAGGGCCTTTAAAAAATTCAGCCCCCGGTCCTTGCCGTGCAACTGATAAACCCCTGCGCCTTCTTGTTGAGAAAAGGATTTGCCGGTTGAGAGAGCGAAGGTTTGGAAATCATGGCCAAGGGCGCTCAAGCCCGCGCTGACGAAGCCAACCTGCTCCAGGACGTCCTCGGAGTCCGTCTTGCCTGGAGCCGGCTGGTTGTATGTTATGGCTACTTTCATGAATCAAAATTATATTTTAAGCCGCCAAGAACGCGAAGGAACGCGAAATTTTTTAACATTTTAGCTCTTTGAAAAATATTCGCCTTATCGATTTGAAAGAATGTCTCACACAAAGCCACGAAGGCACTAAGATTTTTTCTTTGTGATCTTTGTGCCTTTGTGTGAGGCATCTCTTAATTTTTATTTCTTTTAACGTTTTTAGTGGCCTTCGCGGCTGATTTCTTTTTGGCTGCGGCGAAGCAGCGCTATGAAACAAAGGCAGGTAACTCGTTGAAACGGAAGGCCGCTGTTTTGCCTTGCCGCTTGAAGGCGGAATCAAGGATCTTCGATAAAAGGTCCCTGTAGGAAATTCCCACCTTGGAGCAGAGTATGGGAAGGTCGGAATGGACAGGATTAATGCCGGCCAGGGGATTCAGTTCAAGGAAATGAATCCTTCCGTTCTGGTCAGTACGGAGGTCGACCCTTCCCGCATCACGGCAGCCAAGGGCCAGGTAGGCCCTCAAGGCCGTTTCCATTGCCTCTTCCGCTATATCATCTTCCTCCACCAGGTCGTAAACGATCCTTTCCTCGCATTCCTCCTTGTTTATATAGGAGTAAACGCCTGGCTCGGCCTTATCGGATAACTTTACCTCCAGGGCGCCTATGGCGCGGGCGCTTTCACCTGTCCCTAGGACGCCCACGGTGAATTCCCGTCCAGGCAAGTACGTTTCAACCAGGACCGGTTGGCGGAATTTCCGGAGGAGGGCCTCGCATTGGATTTCCAGTTCCCCGCGGTTACGCACAATTGACAGCGGCGTGATACCCTTGCCTGTCCCTTCGGATATAGGTTTTGCGAAAAGGGGAAAAGCAATTTCCTGGAGCGTCCGCCAATTTTCCAGGTCTTCCAGGCTGGAGACTTCCATGAACTCCGGCGTTGGGATATCCGCCGCGCTGACTATCCTCTTGGCCAATGCCTTGTCATGGCAAAGGCACAGGGTGACCGGGTCGCTGAAGGTGTATGGAACTGAAAAGGCTTCAAGCAGGGCAGGGACCTGCGCCTCGCGGCTTCTTCCGTGAAGTCCCTCGCAGATATTGAACACCATGTCCCACCGTTCGCCGATGGTGAGCCGCCGCGTCAGCTCGAAAATATTACCTATCCTGGCCACGCCATGGCCGAGACCGCTGATGGTCTCGTCCAGGGCGTTAATGGTCGCTTCACTGTCAAACTCAGCGGTCTCCTCCTCGGAGTACCCCATCTCCAGATAGTCTTTTCTCAGATCATAGGCAAGGCCGATCTTCATTCAGTTGTCCTTCCAGAAGGGAAACGCCTGCTGGTTATGAGTATCGAGGCAGCGTTGGAGATTTTTCTTCCGCCTCCTGGCGAACCTCGGAGTGTTTTGAGGGATGACGATCTTCGCGTTCTCCTTGAATAGCGCCGCCTTGCCTCCGCTCTTGCCGTTGCCGTTAGTCTTTTTGGGTTTCGAGGCCCCGTTTTCCTGGGGATTATAGTACTTGACGATCATCCCCTCGTAGTTTCTCAGGAGCACTTCCTTGTCGGTGGCTGACAGGAGATAAAAGGGCTGGAGAGGGATCTTGCCTCCGCCGCCGGGGGCGTCCACCACGAAGGTCGGGATGGATAGTCCACCCGTGTAGCCCCGGAACATCTCTATTATCTCGATCCCCTTCCAGATGCTTGTCCTGAAATGCTCAACGCCCCTGACCGGATCGCATTGGAACAGGTAGTAGGGCCTTACCATTATTTTTTGCAGGGAGTGGTTCAACTCCTTCATGATTTCAACTGAGTCGTTTATACCCTTGAGAAGAACGGATTGGTTGGACACCGGTATGCCGGCCCTGATGATTTTGTCGCATGCCTCTTGCGCCTCCGGGGTGATTTCCCTCGGATGGTTGAACTGTGTGTTTAGCCAGAGGGGCCGGTGGGAGGCGAGCATTTTGGTAAGGTCATCGGTTATCCTCATTGGAAGCACCACCGGGACACGGGTGCCTATCCTCAACACGTCCACGTGGGAAATTTTTCCAAGCTCACCAAGGAACCAATCGAGATTATCCATGTTGGAGGTGAGCGGGTCGCCGCCTGAGATAACCACTTCCCTTACCTTTGGGGTTGACCTCACGTACGCCACCATGGCCTCAAGGTCTTTTCTTGATGACGCGGACTCTCCCTCGTGCCATATCCTCTTCCTGGTGCAGTGGCGGCAATACATGGCGCAGGTATTGGTGACGATGGCCAGCACCCTGTTCGGATAGCGGTGCACGAGATTAGGGACCGGCATGTCCTCCTCTTCTTCCAATGGGTCGATATCGCCCACTACCTCGAAGCTGGCCTCCTGAAGGTCAGGAATGGCCTGTTTTCTTATGGGGTCTTCCGGGTCGGACCAATCAATGAGTGAAAGATAATAAGGGGTCGCCGAGTAGTGAAAAACTTCGAGGAGTTTCTTAAAGGCCGAAACCTGGTAGGGTTTCAGATTTAGAAGGGAGGAAAGCGCCTGGAGGGACCGAAGCCGGTTCGCCATTTGCCACCGCCAGTCGTTCCATTGCTTGGAGGTGGCGTCAGGCCAAAATCTGTTGAAAATCGTTTCTTTTTTCAGGGTAACTACGCCATTGTCACTGCACGACCATTCGAGCAACTGGCTTGGGGGTTCTTCGTCCCCCTCTTTTAAAATTTGTGACGTCTCCATCCGGTCCCTCCAAAAAAGTTAAAGAAAAAGATATGAGCTACAATATCTTGTATACATTAGCAATTATAATGCCATTTTTTTTAATTTTCTGCAAGAATAAAAAAACTATATTTAAAAGTGGCCTTTATAGGGGAAAGCGCCGGTTCATGCAGGGCGACAGGAGCGATTGGCCAGTGGCTGGACGCCGCGCTACACGGAAAATTCCACTTTATCGGCAAAAAACAAAAAAAATTTCTCTTGGCCTGTTCATTTATGCCAAAATGACATAGCAAAAGTTTCAGAATTAAAGATATTACTCTCAAGTACGCCATATTGTCATCAATATTGAATGAATGTACTACCTATTGGACGTGAAGGACAGAAAAAGAAAGTCGGTAATAATTTTGTTTTTTCATGCCGAGTGTTGATTCGCCGGCCGCCGGCAACATATCCATGAAAATTTGACAAAATCCCCGCATTAGGGTGTACCATGTTAAGGAAGGAAAAACGTATGGCGGCTTCACTTAAACGAAAGGAGACTAATCATGGAAAAACAGATTTCATTTGTAAAGGCCGAGCATGATGTACGGCCCGGATTCAGACGCGATCTCAGCGTTGCGGAGTCCACGGAGGATGTGAAAAAGTTTTTCGTATACGCGGCAAAGGGGCTCGTGGAAAAGGCATTGGAGGGAAAGGTGTCCCTGGAAAACGGGGACATACATCTTGATCCAAGGCAAGAGGACGGTTTCGCCGCCAGCGGGCGTTTGCTGGACAACCAGGATTTTCTGAATGCCTGGAACAACTCCGACCTGCGTCCCATTCTAAAACGAATGGCCGGGGCGGCGGCCAAGAGGCACCTGCACCTGGAAAAACACACGGAAAAGACGGAAAGCAAGATTTTCCACGGACGTTAATTACTCGAAAACAACCTCCACCCTGTCAAGGTAATTGGAGAGGTCCGCCGTTTGTTTCCTTATTCCTTCCTTATTGTCGTTTTTAGCGGCGATTTCCAAAACCCCTCCTATTTCCGATATGCGGTCAAATCCATATCCTCCGCCTGAGCCCTTCATGCTGTGGCCCAGGATTTCAATTGTTCTTAAATCATTTTTCAGCAACGCTGACTGAATTGACTTAATGTCGTCACGTCTCATTTTCAAGAAATCAGGTATTAAATCTTGAATATCAGGATCCACGCGGACAATGATTTTTTCATTCTGAGTTAAGCCCATATCCTGTTTGCCTACTGCAATCCGTTGTACAAAAAGTACGTCTCATGGCCTAATGCGAAACCCGTACCTGGTTCCTGCCTTCATGCTTGGCTTGATACAGGGCCGTGTCCGCGGCCTCTATCAAACCTGCCGGTTTGTGGCTTCTGGATGGTATGGCCGTGGCCACTCCCAGGCTAAGCGTCACCACTTCGGCCGCTTTTGAAAAGCCATGTGGAATTTTTTGCGATGCCACCTTTTTGCGAATGTCCTCGGCCAGGATGGCCGCATTATTTTTGTCCGTTTCGGGAAGGACCACCACGAATTCCTCTCCGCCGTACCGGGCAACCAGGTCGCCTGGACGCTTCAGCGCCGCGCTTATGGCGTCAGCCACCCGCTTGAGGCAAACGTCCCCGGCCTGGTGACCATAGTTGTCGTTATATGCCTTGAAGCTGTCAATATCAGTAAGTATCAAGGACAAGGGGAATTCATCGCGAAGGCCGCGCCGCCACTCCTTATCAAAGGTCTGGTCGAAATGGCGGCGGTTGGCGATGCCTGTAAGGCCGTCCAACGCGGAGAGCAGCTGCAACTGGTGGTTCGCGGCTTCCAGGTGTCTTGTCACCTCCATGCGGCGGTCCATCTCATTTTTCAATTTCAGCACGGAGCGCACCCGCGCCAGCAACTCCACCTTGTTGACCGGCTTTGTTATGTAATCAATTGCCCCCATATCGAAGGCCCGTTGCAGGTTTCCATCGTCCTTTTTCGCGGTGACCATGATGACCGGGACGTCGCGCAGTGAGTCCACGGCCTTGATTTTTCCGCACGCCTCTATGCCGTCCATTTCAGGCATAACGATGTCAAGCAGAATCAGATCAATTTCCGTGGATGGCGTCGAAGGCCCGTCCATGCCCAGTTTCTGAAATGCCGCGGCCGCTGAGTCGGCCATTTCCACGTCGGCATATCCTGCATTGCTCAGCAGACGCTCCAGCAACAATCGCGAACTTTCAGAATCATCAACAATAAGTATTTTCATAAGAATACAAAAAATGGGCCGCTGAGACACAAGCGCGGAAATAGAAAAAGTTTATGCCATGCGGTATTGGATTGCAAGTGGACGAGTCCATTAAAGGATGAAAATAAATTTCCTTCCAAGGACCGTGGACATTGAAAATAAAAAATAAAACCGCAATAATAATCCATGTCTCCAGGATAAAAACCCTTGCATAAAAACCTGCCTCGTTTTTATATCTCAATCCCCGTTCTCTTTATTGTTGCCATTGCCTTGCTCTTCCTGCTTGCGCCGCTGATTCTGGAGACCCTGGCTGAGCGCAAGGCCGCCGGACTCGGCTTCAAGGACCCAAGGCTGAGAGTCAGGACCTTCAACCATCACGCCCTTTTGCTCAACGATATCTCAATAGGCGGGGCCGGCGGACCTGATATAAAAATTTCCAGTCTGTCCGCCAAGTACGGCCTGTCCGGTTTGCTGCGTGGAAAAGTGGAAAGGATTGAAGTCTCCGGCCTGGAGGCCAAGGCGCGATTTCAGGACGGCGAATTGGTCCTGCAAGGCATACCCGCGCCTGTAGACAAAAAACAAGTTCAGACAAAAGAGCAGGCCCCTCCTCCAATAATAGCCTCATATATCAAAATTGATTCTTCCTTCCTGGACCTCAATATATTCCACAATAACATCCGCGTTCCCTTTGAATGCGAATTCAAGGAAAAGGGAGGGCCTGGAGAATATGAGATACGCGTCCGCTCCAGCCTTCTTGGACAGGAATTCATGGCCATGGGAAACCTGGACATTAATACCGGCAACGGAAAGTTTGAAATATCGGTTGCCAGGTTCGACCTTAAATCATTGGAGTTCTTTTCCAGCGGCGCTCAAAGGCCCCTGCCCCAAGGGGGCGGGGGAGGGGGCATACGCTTTGCCTTGGCCGCATGGAAGCCTGAAGGGGCGCAAGGTTCTCTTGATTTGAGGAACGTTAATTGGGGGCAAAAGGACTTTAAAATATCGGGCGGCGTCCGCGCGGATTTCACCATGCCGGATA
Organism: Nitrospinota bacterium; assembly: GCA_016212295.1. GTDB lineage: Bacteria > Nitrospinota > Nitrospinia > JACRGO01 > JACRGO01 > JACRGO01. The sequence continues at coordinate 13,957 of JACRGO010000178.1, forward strand.
TAAACGCAAGGGCTGACGTCTCCAGCGCCTCATGGGGCCAAGCGGAGCTCGGGTCCCCTTTTTCCTGCTCTGTTTCAGGCCAGGTTTCACGCGAGCTTAAAATGGAATGCTCTGCTCTGATACTAAGTTCTCCGTACCCGGCTTCTATCACGGATTTGACGGCCAAGGCGTCCACGGACGTTGCAATTGATGATATCGGGAAGTGGATTGAAAAATCTGAAATCAGGGGAGAAGGCCGTGTGCCGTTTCAAGGCCTTTTCCCTGGTCTTACGGGTCCGCCGGAGTTGATTTTCAGCTTCTTCGTTCTTCCAGGCAAGGGGCCGGAATTTGGATTGGATTTTGAATTTCCTGAAAGTGTCTTTCCTGCCAAAACCCCGCTGCATGACATCCACCCCTCGCTTCAAGGCATTAATTTTTCAGGGTCAATCTCGGCCAAGGGCGGGATATCCATGAACGGCCAAGGGACAAGCAGCCACGCAACGCTTGCGGTAAAGGACGCGGCGCTGGCCTCGGAAGATCAACACGTCTCCATTGAGGGCTTCAACGCTGATTTGAAGTTCACCGACCTCTTGAACCTTGCCACCGGACCTGACCAGGGGTTCAGATTTGAAAAATTGTCATGGGGGAGTATTCCCTTGTCAGATGGGAAGGCGTTTTTCCAGGTGGAGGGCCAGGAATCCATTTTCCTGCGCCATGGAGAATTCAAGTTGGGCAATGGAAAGATCGCCTTTGACGAGGCCAGGTTTAATACCGTCAGCGGGGAATTTGACGCTGTTCTCTCCTGCGAGGACATCGGACTTTCAGAGATGCTGAATCTTCTGTACGCGAAAAAAATAGCCGCCGGGGAATGCAGGATAAGCGGGAAGGTCCCGTTGAGGATTAAAAACGGGAACGCTTACGTGAGCAAAGGCTCTTTTTATTCAACCCCTGGCGAATCCGGCGTGATAAAAATAAAGGAAAGCGGTATAATCTTCGGCGGCAACCCCTTAGTGGAGGAGGCCATAAAGGAATTCCGCTATGACCAGGTCCAGGTTGATTTGAACTCAAAGGGTGAAAAGCTTAATATCTTTATGAGTCTTAAGGGCGCGCCGAATCGCACCCTTCCCCTTGCGCTGGACCCTGAAACGAAGAATTTCAAACGGGACGAGAAAGGAAGGGGCGTGAACCTTCAGGGGCTTCATCTGGAACTGCGGTTCAATGAAATCCCCTTGGATGAGCTTATTAAGAAGCGGAAACTTTTTCAGGAGATCTTATGAAAAAACGTATTTTGTTGGGGCTCGCGGCTTATGCCATGCTGGGGCCGGCGGCATGCGCCACTGTGAAGGTTGAGCCTATAGAAATAAAGCCTATCCATATTGTCATGGACGTCAATGTCAAGATTGACAAGGAACTGGCTGACTTCTTTTCGGATATAGACAAGGGAGAAAAAAAATGAACAAAAAATTATTTTTGCCGTTATTAATCGCGTTTGCCTTTATTTTTGTGTCCTCTCCTGGGTTCGGTGATGACCTCAAGGCCAGGTTCCTTGAAAGACAGTCCGCCATAGCCTCGCTCAAGGACAACGGGATAGTAGGGGAAAGCAATAGGGGATACCTGGAGTTCGTTGGGCCAAAAAGGGAGAGTGAAGGCGTGGTGAACGAGGAGAACGCCGACAGGAAAAAGGTTTATGAAAACATAGGCCAAAAAACCGGGGTGGATTCAGAAACGGTTGGCCGCCGCCGCGCCGCGCAGATCGGGCAAAACTCGCCGCAAGGCCATTTCCTCCAGGACGGCCAGGGGAAGTGGAACAGGAAGTAAGAGGACCAATAAGAAAAGGATATGGACATGGCGTTCAATGCCTTTCATTAATCAATTCGCGAAGCTATGTTCTTCAAGGACGATGGCATTAAAATATCCACCTGCCGGATAGCCTCGTACAGGACCACGGCGCAAGCGTTGGAGAGGTTCAGGGAGCGGACAAGGCCGGTCGTGGGAATGAAGAACATGGAATCCTTGTTTTCCTCCAGAATTTCCCTCGGCAGGCCTTTTGTCTCCGACCCGAATACCAGGAAATCGCCTGGCCTGTATTCCGTCCTGGTGTACGGAGTCTCCCCGTGTTTTGAAAAATAAAGCAAGCGGGCGCGGTCATGCGCGCTTTTAAAGGAGACCCAATCAGCGTGCCTTTTCAGATTCAAATGCGGCCAATGGTCGAGTCCGGCCCGTTTCAATGTCCTGTCGCTTATCTCGAACCCCAGCTTCCCCACCAGGTGCAGGACCGATCCGGTCCCGACGCATAGCCGGGAAATGTTTCCTGTATTGGGCGGGATCTCCGGTTCCACGAGCACGATATGGAATGGATTGAGGTCCGGGTTTGTTAAGATGGTTCCGTTATTTTTCATAGCGCGACCGGCTTAAAAAACTTGCGCGGAAAACGTAAATTCCGGAACGTAATAATATCAAATCATTTCTTGGGGCCGCGCACATTTTTCATCTCAATCTTTTTTATCCGGTAAAGAATGTCCTCCAACTTCTCCCGGTTTATGGAAATCAGCTCCGAGACGAGGCCTATCAAGCAAATTTGAAAGCCCACGATCAGACATATAGCGGAGAGTATCAGAGACTGAATATGTCCAGCCGTGGATTGCAAGAAGAAAAAATACAAGTAGCGGAGCCCAAGCAGGAATCCAAACGTAAAAATTGAGGTCCCAATATAAGTGAAAATCTGAAGGGGCCTGTACATTGAGAAGATTTTCGACAATGTGATTATCGATTCTTTAATATAATAAAAGTTGGATCGAAAAAGCCTGGACTCGCGCAGTTTCTGGTTTGTCCTGATTTTAACTGAATCTATGGCAATGGATTTTCTGCCCGCGCTGATTATTGTTTCAAGGGTATAAGTGAACCTGGACACGACGTTCAGCCTTAGCGCCGCCTCGCGGTTAAAGGCCCTGAAACCGCTGGTGACGTCCGGGATATTGGTGCCTGAGAGCCGCCGCACCACAAAGCTCCCTAATTTTTGGAGGAAAATCTTGGTTTTTGAAAAATGAGGGATATTTCCCACTTCCCTGTCGCCGACTATGATGTCCGCCTTGCCGGCAAGGATTGGGGCAATTAATTTTGGTATGTCCGCGCCTTGATACTGGTTGTCCGCGTCCGTGTTGACAATGATGTCGGCCCCCAGCTTCAAACAGGCGTCCAGTCCGGCGGAGAAGGCGGCGGCGAGCCCTTTGTGATTCGTGAAGCGGATTATGTGCTCAACGCCTGCCTCCCTGGCCACATCGGAGGTCCTGTCCGCGCTTCCGTCATCTATAACCAGTATTTCAACGCAATCCACTCCCTCGATTTTCCTGGGAATGTCCCTTAAGGTAATTGGCAGGTATTCCTCTTCGTTTCTGCAGGGTATTTGAACGATAAGTTTCATAAGTGGATAAAGTAAAAAGTGAGCTAAAGTAAAAAGTGAGCTAAAGTGAGCTAAAGTTGGGGAAGTTATTTTAATTATAAAAAGAAATCTGTCATAGCGCTGCATTGCCGCAACAAAAATAAATTTCGACGCATTAAAACGTTCGATATAAGTTTAGGCACTTTAGTTCACTTGACTCTTTAGTCACTCAGCTATGTTCTTTCTCAAAGCCCCTTATAAACCTGGATGTACCGCTCTATGATAGAGTCCCAGTTGTAATTTTTTTCCACCAGGCCGCGGATTTTATTGCCGAAGCCCTCGCGTATTCCGGATGGCCGAAGGTTTTCGACGCACTCCGATATCTCCTTGGGATCAAGCCCGGTGAGAAAGCCGGTTTCACCGGGAATTACTATGTCCCTGGCTATTCCCACCGGAGTGGATATGACCGGCAGGCCGGCGGTGGCCGCTTCAAGTACAGGCTGACCTAAATTTTCATAACTGGAGGGGTAGATAAAAACATCGGACTCCAGATAAAAACGTTGAAGCTCCGCGCCGTACTTGGGTCCAATGAAAAACACCTTGCCTTGAGCGCCCAGTTCGCGAACCAGGGCCTCCAGTTCCGCGACATAGCCTTTTTTGGATGTGCTGCTCGTCCTTTCCTCGCTCCCTACAATATGCAAGACGGCGTCTTCCATCAGGGAGACCGCCTTGATCGCTGCTTCAACGTTCCTGTTCCTGGCAAGCCTTCCCACAAAGAGCAGTTTCAACGGACCGGACTCATTATACGCCCGTTTTTGCTGGAGAGTTGAGGCGTTGGCCCCAGCGGGAATTATTTCCAGTTTTTTGCAGTCTATTCCAAATTCAACGGCGTCTTCGTGTTCCAGCTTAGTGGAGACGATGACCTTGGTTGCCCGTTTTGCCGTTGTCTTGAAAGAGAGGGAGTCGTAGAGCGCATAAGGGAGTTTTGATTTCCAGCCGTGGAGGTATTTCTTGAAGCCGAGAAGGGAGCCGTGTGTGCTGAGGACAAAGGGTTTCTTGTGGAGACGGGAAAAAAAAAAGCCAGATCGGATTGAAAATTCCTGTAGTTGTGGGCGTGAAGGATATCATAGTCCCTGAATGACATGGCCATGCCAAGGCTCAGGCAGTATCTCATTATCCTGGCCTGGTTTTTATGCCTGTATACCTCAACGCCATTGATCGTTTCCTTGGCGGGAAGGGTCGGGTCCACGTCGCAATAAGTGGTGAGCACCGGGGAAGCAATGCCGCGTTCCTCCAAACCCCTTGAAATTTGAAACGCCTGGTTAGCCGGACCGCACACGTAAGGGTAGAAGGTTTCAATTGTCCTCAGGATTTTCATGGCGCGATATGTTTTAAACAAAAACTATCTTTTCCCTGGAAATGTTCATTTCCGTTATTTGCTTGTGGATGATCTCTCTCGATGAGAAAGCGGTGATGATTACCCTGTCGAATTCGTCCTGGAGGAGTTTTTCCTTTGGGTAAATATTCTTGTCGAAGAATTTGGCCCCATGTTTGTGATCGTCCACCAAATACAACAGTCCTAAATTACTGCCGTTAAGGGAAATATAAGCGATCTCCGCCACTTCTCCAGCGCCGTAGAATACCACGTTGCGCAGCCTTTTTTCCTCGATTTCCTGAAATGCCTCCTTGAATTTCAGCCTGATGTTTTTATAGTATTCAAAGGAAAATTTCATGTACTCGTATGTCAGGCTGGCTTTTTCCGATATGCCTTTGGGCGTGAGATTGTAAATGATTCTGTTTCCCGGCATTGCCCTGACCATGATGTGGCCTTTTCGAACAAGCCTTTTCAGGTAGGTGTTGGCCAGCCCCAGGGCGATTCCCAGATTTTTCGCCATTTCCCTTTGGGTAAGCGGTTGTTCCTTGGAGACCTCGGTTAAAATTTGAAGATTTCGTAAAAGGACTTTATCCATTATTCCTTCTCTTTTTCCTCAAGGTCCGAAACAAGGATGGACAGTTTTTGCGTCAATCGCCTCACCTGCTTCGTAAGGGCGGAAATCCTGATGGAGAAATGAAGGTTAATGATGATCAGGAAAATAAAGCCGAAGAAAAATATCGTGGAGGGATAGTTGGTGCCTCCTATCATATAGGTGATTTTCTCCAGGAGGTCGCGCCAGAGGGACAGGAAAAAAATAAAGACCGCCGCCACCATCCACCCGAAGGAGTATTCCTCGTTCAAATGCCTGCGCCGTACAAGTTCAAACACATAGGCGAAAAGAATCACGCTGAGGCATACTGTGATAATTCCTAAACGTCCCACTTTTACTCCTTATTGTCCTTTGAGGGGTTTTTCCGCATCAGGGTCACGACAATGGAAAGAAACATTTTAAATATATAATATATGATTTTATGGCCTCTGTGCATGGACTTCTTCATGTGCGCCGCATACATTTTCACCGGGATTTCCTTTAAACGAAAACCCGCCAGGTGCAGAAGGATCAACATATCCGTGTCCGGGTAATCCGGTGGATAAAGGTCCTGGGTAAAAAAATGGACCACGTTTTTCTTCAATGCCTGAAATCCAGAGGTCGGGTCGGTGATTTTTTGTCCAGTGATGAACGAGGCGATGTTTCCGAAAATCATCATCCCTATTTTTCTCATCACCGGCGTTTTGTAGCCGTTATTTTTCAGATACCTGGACCCTATGGCCACGTCCACGTCCTCATTTCTAAGGGTATGTATAAAATCCTTTATATGGATAGTATCGTGCTGGCCGTCCGCGTCTATTTGGACTATGATATCGTAGTTTTTCTGGTGCGAGTAAATATAACCTGTCTGAAGCGCCGCCCCGTATCCGAGATTAAAAGGATGGCTGATGACCTTGACGCCGGCCTTTTTGGCGACTTCTTCCGTCTGGTCAATGGAGCCGTCATTTACCACGAGTATGTCAATATCTCCCGCGTTTTTTTTGATATCGCCCAGGACCTTTCCCAAGCTTAGCTCCTCATTGTACGCCGGGATGAGAACCAATATTTTTTCATTTTCCATTTTTTTGCCGATATATTTAAAAGTCTCGGGATTACAAGAGGGATTTTGATGGGCGGGCAGCGTGAACTCTCAAAAATTTCCTATCATTCAAAATTTGGTGATGCCGGAAGCAGTTTGCCTTATTAAAGGTGAGCGATAATAATCATATCACTTTTCCCTTTGCATGATCAATAATCATAGCGCGGCCATGCGCGTTCCAATAGTCACTCCAATGAATTTTTCGGCAGTGTGAGGGTAAAAGTGGCGCCCTTGCCAGGAGAAGAAACCACCTCAATGCCTCCCCCATGTTTTTTAATGATGTTGTAACATATCGGAAGCCCCAATCCCGTGCCGCCGTCCTTGGCCTTGGTGGTGAAAAAAGGGGTGAAGATTTTGTTCAATGTTTCCTGGTCCATTCCCTTGCCGTTATCCGCCACCGTCACTTGAATCCGGCGTTCATTCTGCGCGGCGGCCACGGAGAGCCGGGCGTCTTTCATCCCTTCCATGGCGTGGGCGGCGTTGGTGAAAAGGTTTATAAGCACCTGTTCGATCTCTTGCCGGTTCAACTGGATGTCCGGTATGCCGTCCGGCAGATCGAGGTCGATTTTCACGTCATGCTTCAATGTGGTGTTGAATTTGCTGAATTTGACGGCCTCCTCGATGCACCGGCAAATGCTTCCAGGTTCGAGGGTTGGTTTTTCCTGCCTGGAAAAATCCTTAAGGCCGTCCACTATCCTGCTGATACGGACCGTGCCTTCTTCAATGGCCTGGAGGACCTTCGGAGTTTCGTTAAGAATACACTCCAGCTTCTGGAGGTCGGATGGCCTTTCCTGCGTCGTCTTTTCAATGGCCCCCTTAATGTGCCGGTCCCAAAAAATTTTGAGCATGTTGGCGTTGGACCTGATGAAGGCCGTGGGATTATTGATCTCGTGCGCCACGCCGGCTGACATGATCCCAAGGGTTGCCATCCGGTCGGCGTGGATGAGTTGCTTGGACCTCTCCTCCGCCAACTGCTCCATTTCGTTGGCGTATCTGCCGACCTCTTCATTTTTTTGGGCCAGTTCCTGTGTCATGCCTTGTAATTGGGCGTAGGCATCTTCCAGATCATTCAGATATTTTTCCCTTTCTTCTTCCCTTTCATGCCTGTTGATCTCCTCCAGCTTGCCGAAAAGCCCGATAACAAGAAGGAGCCCGGCCACGAAGCCCGCCACCTTGATCATCTCCCGCCCCAGTTCCCAGGCCAGGCCGGATTGGATGGCCTTCTGGTCGATGATCATTTTGATGACAGCGTTTTCCCCGGAGTGGCAGACGCTCCCGCATTCTTCCCTGTCGATCCGGATGAATTTTTCAATCAAGCCCTGATGGCTCGGATCATCGCTTTCCCCGGCCAGCAGGGCCTCCTCGAATATTTTTTTATCGTGCCGCTGCTCCGGGTCGTCTAAATAGGGGATGGATTCCCTGGGCCTGCCGCGCTTCAACACTTCTTCCGCTTCGGCAAGGACTTCCCGCAGGGGAATGGACGAGAGGGTTTCCTCGCCGGATTTCAAAGCCTCCTTCGCCAAGGCCAGCACATGCTCGGCGGTCTGGTTGTCCGAGAACGCCTCACGTCCGTCCCGGCGGAAGATAAGGAAGGCAATTCCTTTTTTTCGGGCTGTTTCCTTTATGCGCTTAAACGATTCCTCAAGGTTTTGAAATCTTCCTGAAGCCATGATTCTAACGGCCTCGTTCTTGATATAGCCTGTGATCATGGCGGCGTCATCCACTTTCCTCGCCGTCTCCCTTTCTATTTTTTCATTGAATTTCCAGCAGGAGTGTACGGCAAAGCAAAGGAGGACTATCGCTCCAGCCGTCTGGATGGACCGTTTGTTTCCTGCAATGAAGGCCGCTAGCTTTTTCATACGCCGCCAAGGCCAGCGCTGTGAGCGCCGCCATTAAAAATCTTCTTTGAAATTTTTTGTAAATTCATGAAATTTAATTTACCTTATCCATCCGATAATTATAGCATAGGAATTTCCATTTTTAATCTTTTAAATCAAATGGATATATGAAGCACACCCCCCTTGATCCCCCCTTGCCAGGGGGGAATTTCTGTGATGCCTTCCCTTGCCAGGGGGGAATTTTGTAGATATTCACCGCCGTGGTGGAATTTTGGAGATATTCCCCCTTAAAAAAGGGGGCAGGGGGATGTTCAATTCTTTAAAGTCCGCCCGAAGGCGTTAAGTCCTTCAAAACAGCTTGGCCAGCAAGGCCGGCACCGCGGACTCCACGCGAAGGACCCGCTCTCCAAGGCCCGCCATTTGAAATCCGAGTCTTTTAAAACTCTCCAATTCGTAGGGAATGAAGCCGCCCTCCGGCCCGACGGCCAGGACAACCGGGCGGTCCACTTCCCTTGGAAATATAGCTGCGCCTCCTGGGTGCGCCACTATGGAGATAGAGTCTTTCACTATATCCGGCAACTCGTCCTCCACGAAGGGCTTGAACAACGGCCGGAGCATGACTTGCGGCAGGATAGTGTCGCGTGCCTGCTCCAAGCCAAGGGCCAGGGCCTCGCTGACTTTTTCTTTTTCCAGGGCCGGACTCTTCCAGAAACTCTTTTCCACCCTCCAGGAGTTTATAAGAAAGATCCGCTTTACGCCCATTGAGGCAGCGCACAGCAGGACCCTTTTCAACACCTTGGGCCGGGGCAGGGAGAGCAGAAGGATAACCGGAAGCGGGGGAGGGGGGGCGTGGTCCAGCAGCACCTCCATTTCAAGGGCGTCCAGGTCCAGCCTGGTGACAGCGCCGGTCCCCATTTTTCCAGAAGCCAAGCCGACGTTTAACGTGTCGCCAACGGCGGCGCGATGGACCTCCAAGACATGCCGGAGCCTGCGGCCCGTCAAACGTACCTTTTCGCGGCCGCTGTAAAAGTCTTCTGGAAAAAGAAGGATGAGGTTCATGGGATTTTGGCTAAGGTCAAAAAGTATGTTTTCATGAAATATTCGTGTTCATTCGTGTTAATTCGTGGCTCCAGGTTTTTCATTAATCAATTTGCGAAACTATGTTCTTAGTTGTATCATTCCACAATGCTCTCAGGATTAATGGCCCCCATAACCGCCGTGAAATTTTTATTCCGCCATAAGGGTTTATTAAGGTTTCTCGTTATCCCGTTTCTGATAAACACCGCTGTCTTTTCATTCTTCCTCTACTTTGCCGCGCATTGGCTCCTTGGAATCATCGGCTCTTTCTTGCCGGATCCGGAGGCTAGCAGTCTGCTGAGGATTCTGAATTACGCTCTGGTCGGGCTTAGTTTCGCCCTGGTCCTTTTGATTTCCGTGGTTTGTTTTTCCATCGTCGGGAAAATCATAGCGTTTCCCTTCGCGGATCTTCTGACCCAAAAGGTGGAGGAGATCGTGACAGGGACCCATGTAGAGGACAGCGGCCTTTTCCTTGGGAACCTTGGGAAGATTGTAAGGGGAATGCGGGAAGAACTCAAGAGAATAGGTTTCGTTCTTTTCGTTTTTTTTCTTCTGTTTCCTCTGAATTTGCTCCCCGGACTTGGACAGGTCTTGTACCTTTTTTTGAACTCCTTGGTGGTTGCGGTTTTCCTGGGCCTGGAGTTTTTCAGCTACAGCATGGACCGGAGGAGTTTTACATTCAGACAAAAGATGGGATTCGCGCGGCGAAGATTTTTAAACGTATTGGGAGTAGGAATATCGGCCTATGCCCTCATGCTTGTGCCGCTGGTGAATTTCGGCGTTCTGCCTCTGGCCGCTGTGGGGGCCACGCTTGATTTTTTCGAATACGAGTTGGACAAGCCGGAATAGCGGCCCGTGTCTGTTTATTTTTTGCGTTTGCCATGAATCTGAAAACAGTGACTGCAAATTTCTGCAAACCATGAAGGAAATTGCAAATGCTGTTTCCCCATTTGAATTCAAGCCTCTACCGCCTTTCCCCCTCCGTTTTCAGCCGAAAATTTCCGCAGTCTTCCCGCCAATTTTTTTTCAATCCCTGTTAAATCAATTACTTAAACATTGGCACTGTTCGTGTAATACCTAAAGTCTCAAGCCTATTGAATGTACGCTGATAGCCAATAATAACGTTTTTTCACTGCTGTCCGGTTAAAATTGTCATAGCATGCTCTAACATACTGTTTTTTAAAACAAAATAGTCGTTTTATGGGTGTTACCGACTTGAATTTTAAAATATATCCCTTTATTCTCCCCCGCAGGATTATTTCTGAGGAG